>NZ_JBBPHJ010000017.1:0-82443 GCF_038039665.1 Myroides sp. C4067 | reverse complement strand
CAGAGCATCTCGTTTACACCGAGAGGGTCGGGGGTTCGAATCCCTCATCGCCCACAACAATACCAAGTTATTTAAAATTCTTTTGGGCGATTAGCTCAGTTGGTTCAGAGCACCTCGTTTACACCGAGGGGGTCGGGGGTTCGAATCCCTCATCGCCCACAATAACACCAAGTTATTTAAAACATTTTTGGGCGATTAGCTCAGTTGGTTCAGAGCACCTCGTTTACACCGAGGGGGTCGGGGGTTCGAATCCCTCATCGCCCACAAGACAAGTTTGTTTAAAAATAATATTTTGGGCGATTAGCTCAGTTGGTTCAGAGCATCTCGTTTACACCGAGAGGGTCGGGGGTTCGAATCCCTCATCGCCCACATCCTAAGCTTCACTATACAGTGAAGCTTTTTTTTTGACCTAAAGTGTTTACTGTTCTATCGTTTTTAGGGATTACCATACTGTACCACTCTTATGAGTTCGATCTTATAGATTTGATATATTAATCAAACCTGTAATCTTCTTTTAAGGTCTACTTGCTTAGAGAAATATAGACTCCCTTTTTTATTATTATCTTCTTCGTAGAGCTATATAGCCTTCAGAAATAGCTTTTCTATATCCTTTTTTAATTGATATTATATTGATATTGTCTTTTGTATGAGAGAAAGGTAAAAAACTACTACACTTTTTTTGTACCTCTTTTTTGTTTATTGGATTGTTTTTCAATGCTATACGTTTTTTAGTGTTCTTGTTTTGTTTTACATATACCTCGCTCTACCCCTTCGTAAGTCTATGTTTTCCTTTAGTCCCTCGACAATCCGTGGAGTATAGTCCATAAATAGTGGATTAGAGAATTAGTAGTCGACGAATACTTCTTGTATTGATAGAGTGTTGTTCTAGAAGTAAAAGTGTAGCTAGAGTTAGCATGAATATTAATCTGTCGAATTGAATTATTTGTTAATTGTTATTTTGAAAGAGTATTGCGGTTGATACTTGATAAATAGCCTTATTTTCTTTTTTTGAACCCAGAATAAGTGATAGACAATAAACGAAAAGGAATTATACAAAATAGGTCTGAATTAGCTCTAAAAGTATACTATAGTATGCTTTTAGAGCTAGTGAAAGAGATATCAAGTAGAATTGCTTTGTAGTATTTGGTCAATGCTTAATCTGGTTTAAAGCTATTTGATTAGTTAAATAGTTGTGTGTCTGTTTTTTATATCTTGTGATAAGAAAAGAAATAGAGAATGGCAGAGGTAAATAGCAATTAGCTTTGACAAACTAATAATATCACAACTAAACAGTATTAATCATGGCTGAGATAAAAGATGGAATATTAGGAGGTGTACATGGTACAGTGGGCACAGTAGTAGGATTTATGTGGAGAGGACGTTATTTTATACGTTCTAAGCCTAGTAAGTCTCATAAACTAGCTACAGAGGCTCAAGTACTCCAACGAAGTAAACTAGGGGTATTATCTAGCTTTGTGAGTAAGTTTAAAGACTTTATAAATGAGCATTACCCACAGGCTTTATTGAATAATAAAATGGCGACAGGAAAAGAGCAATTGATCTCTATGCTGATGAAAGAGGGAATCGTTAATGTAGAAGGTGAGCCATGTATTGATATCGCTAAGGTACTAGTGTCGATAGGACCATTGCCTCCTGCTGTAATTAAGAAAATAAACCAACTTAAGACTGGACGTATAAAGGTACAATGGGATAATAGTATCACAAATGTACTGACGAAGAACACGGATAGATTATCTATTATAGCCTATAGAGAATCGTTAGATTTAGTAGCAGAGATAAGTGCGATCGCAAAGAGGGAGGATAGGTATGTTCACTTTGATTTACCTAAGGAGTGGAAAGAAGGGAAGGTTCATTTCTGGAGTGTGTGGAAGTCTGCTGATGATAAAGTGATTAGTACAAGTGCATATCATGGGATAACACAGTTAGGAGATAATAGTGAGCAACTCATTGAGGAAGGGAAGTCACAAGAAAGTTACAGTGAACTAGAGAATGAAGTGCTAGTAGCTGAGAAAAGAGAGGTGATAAAGCTAAGTGTGTCTACTAAAAGAGAAGATGTAAAAGAGAAAGAACCACTAGATATAGAACAGCATAAAGAGCCTGAGAAAGTTGGGCTAATAGAGAATATATCTAAGAAGAAGTGGGCTCCACCTGGCTTCTATGGAAGTGAGAAGAGCAGGGATAAAGAAGTAGTACCCCTAGGTGAAAACGCCGCTCGATCTGTATTAGAAGCGATGCCTCCATCGCTGGATTCTGATTAGGATTTTTTGTATCAATACTAATAGAAATATTATCTATTGTTGATAGATAATACACAGTAAATATTGTATCAATAAACTTATATAATGTTGGTGTTCTTACATTAAAATTAATAAATGTTGATTAGTTTTTATAGTATGCTACTCTATATGAAGTAGTTTATTTAGTCGTTTTTTTTGTGAAATGTTTCATTTATTGTAGTATATGTGATTTATTGTTTGAATTATGATATTAATGAAGTTTTAACTGTGTTAATTTTGGCAAAATGATATTCTTAAATTAATGTTGTATGAAACTTAAAAATTACTTAACGTTTATGGTCTTTATGATACTAGGTGTAATGTATAGTCAGACAAGAAATATTGTTACAGGAAGTGTTAAAGATATTAATGGAGTTCCTTTAATAGGGGCTAGTGTCATCGTAGAAGGTACTAATCAAGGAACGATTACCGATGAGCAAGGTCTTTTTTCTATTAATATTATAGGGGGGGATACGCTAATAATTAGTTATGTATTCTATGAAACAAAATCAGTAAAGATTGATGCTAATTCAAAGTATGATATCGTATTACATCAATTAAATGAAACTTTAGAAGATATTGTAGTAGTTGCTTATGGTTCATCTACAAAAGAGTCTTTAACGGGATCTTTATCCTATGTAACTAGTTCAGATATTGAAAAACGCCCTAATACAAATGTATTAAATGCATTAGTAGGTGCTGCACCAGGCGTACGCATTAATAATAGTTCTGGTCAGCCAGGTTCTGAACCCTCAATAAGAATTAGAGGTTTTTCATCATTAACTAATAATGAACCATTAATAGTCCTTGATGGAATAGTATACGTAGGACCTGTTGGAAATATTAATCCGTTAGATGTAGAAAGTGTTACAGTTTTAAAAGACGCCTCTGCTACGACACTATATGGGAATCGTGCATCAAATGGAGTAATCTTGATAAACACAAAAAAAGCTTCTAAGGGACAAGGTTTTTTAGGCGTTGGTTTTAAACAAGGGCTTTTTTATCGTTCTCAATTAGAATATGATAAATTAGATCCAGATGGATTTATGGAGACAATGTGGAAAGGGTATCGCAATTCTTTAGTAAGCAACGGAAACTCTTTAGCTGATGCGAATAGACTTGCAACAAAAAATTTGATTCCAGATGTATTAGGAATGAATATTTATAACTTATCTAATGAGCAGTTGTTCGATTCTAATGGGCGTTTAATGTCCAACGCATCTGTTTTGCCTGGTTATAGGTCAGATTTGGACTGGTATAAACCTGTAGAAAGAGTAGGGACTTATCAAGATTTAAATTTGAATGCAAGGATTTCTAATGAAAATGGTGGAGCTTATTTTTCGACAGGTTTTTTAAATAACGAAGGATATTTTAAGGGTAGTGATTATAAAAGATTTACTACACGTATTAATGCTGATTACAATGTAAATGAATTTGTTAAGATAGGAACTAATGTATCAGGTTCACATCAAATAACTAATTCTAATGTTTTTAATCCAGTACATGTAGCTTCAAATATGGCTCCGATTTATCCAATCTATTTGCACAATCCTGATACTGGCGATTTTATTTATGATGAGTTAGGAGATAAGATTTTTGATTTAGGAGATAAGACACGTAAATCTCAAAGATTTAGGAATATGGTTTTAGAGAATAAGTTAGATGTTAATGAAAGTATTTCAACAACACTTAATTCACAGATTTATACTGATATTAATTTTTTAAATGATTTTACTTTTTCTATAAAAGGAAGTTTAGCTCTAGGCTATAATGATATAAGAAATTATAGAAATAGTGTAGGGGGAATCGGAAAGAGAACTAATGGGGAGTCGGGTAGAAATAGTAGTAGAAATAAAACCTATAGTTTTCAACAACTCCTTAATTGGAAAAAAGATTTTGGTAATCACAATTTTGATGTGATGTTAGGACATGAGAATTTTAATACAGACGCAGGTACTTTATATGGAGTTAAAAGTGACGAGACTTTTAAAGGGCTTATCGAGTGGTCTAATTTTAATAAATTAGAAATAGCAAATGAGAGATTAACTAAATATAGAACAGAGGGATATTTTTTTAGAGGAAAGTATAATTATAAAAATAAGTACTTTATAGAAGGATCTTTTCGTCGTGATGGGTCTTCTAAGTTCCACAGTGATAGTCGATGGGGTAATTTTTGGTCAGTTGGAGGAAGTTGGGTTGTTTCTTCAGAAGACTTTTTTAAAATTAAAAAAGTTGATTATTTGAAGGTACGTGCTTCTTATGGAGAGGTGGGAAATGATGAAGCTGCTAATCTATATGCCTCACATACATTATATAAAATGTATACTTATGCTGGAAAGCCTTCGGCCTATAGGAGTCAATTTGGAAACAAAGGCTTAAAGTGGGAAACCTCTTCTTCTTTTGATTTTGCGATA
This sequence comes from Myroides sp. C4067, assembly GCF_038039665.1. Taxonomy (NCBI): domain Bacteria; kingdom Pseudomonadati; phylum Bacteroidota; class Flavobacteriia; order Flavobacteriales; family Flavobacteriaceae; genus Myroides; species Myroides sp. C4067. Next base: position 77,732 of record NZ_JBBPHJ010000017.1, on the reverse strand, counting down.
GATGGTAGAGTCTTTGATCGAGTGAATTTTACTGTAGAATATTTTGATAAACGCTCACAGAATCTTTTGTTTGATTTGAAATTGCCAGTATCTAATGGATCTACTTTTCCTTCAATGTTTACTTCATCTATAATTAGTAATGTTGGTAGTATATCAAATCGCGGTTTTGAGGTTTCTTTTGATGTAGATGTTATTAAAATGAACGATTTGTCGTGGAATATTGGAGTAAATGCTACAATGTTAAAAAATAAATTATTGAAATTACCTCCTGCTAATAGAGAACATGGGATAGTTTCAGATCCTTTTTTAAGAAAAGAGGGAAAAAGTATTTATGAGTTTTATTTAACTGAGTTTGTTGGTGTAGATCAAATGACTGGAAATGCTTTGTATACTATAGATTCAGAAAAATACAATGTGAATGGCTCAGCTCCTGATAAGCCTTCTGTATCAGAAGCACATTTGGTGAATATAAATGGACAATATTATACAACTAATCCGGGTGTGTTTGGTAAAAAAGTTTATGCAGGAAGTGGTGTTCCTAAAGTAGATGGTAGTTTCTCAACAGTATTGAGTTACAAGAGTTTTAGTTTATCAGGGCTATTTACTTATGCATTAGGAGGTAAGGTTTTAGCTAGTAAATATAGGAGTTTGATGGATGTATCTTATAAAGTTAATGCAATTCATAAAGATATTATTCATGCTTGGGATGGTATACCTGAAGGAATGACTGAGTCTTCAGTAAATAGAATAGACTATAATGGAGTGCCTCGAGTGGATTATAGTACAAGTGAAAATAGTAATGCTCAATCTACACGATTTTTAAAAAGTGGAGATTTTTTATCGATACAAAATATTACTCTGAATTATGATTTTCCATCAGAGTTATTAAAAAAAATAAAGATAAAAAAAATGGGTATGAATGTTAGTATAGAGAATGTTTACACTTTTACTAAATTTAAAGGGTTAGATCCACAACAATCTTTTACAGGTTCAGGACTTATTGGTAATAGTTCAGGCTCTGGGGCGGCGAGAATATTTATTTTTGGCATTAATCTTAATTTTTAAATCAATCGTATTATGAAAAAAATAGTAGTAAATTTTTTATTATTAAGTACTTTGTTTATTAATATTGGATGCGAGAAGGATTATTTGGAAACAATTCCTTCAGAAGAAGTTTCAGAAGAAATTATTTTTAAGGATACTGAAGGAGTGACATATGCCATTAATGGTTTAGCAAGACTAATGATGACAGACATGGGGAGGAGTTTCAATGGAGAAGGATCGATTAAATTACTCTATGGAGAATTAACAGGTAGTAATTACAGGAAAGACGAATCTAGTACTGTCGCAATAAGTAATAATGAGTATATTGAAAATGTAACCCATGAGAATAATTCTTATCCTTGGCATTATTATTACATGATTATTAGTAATGCTAATGAAATCATTGCTCAAGTAGACGGCGTGCATGGTTTTGCTAGTGTTAAGAAGTATTTAAAAGCACAAGCATTATCATATAGAGCTTATGCTTACACGATGTTAGTACAAATTTATGGTAATCGTTGGCAAGATTCTAATAATGGGCAGGCTAAATCAGTTGTATTAAGGTTAAGCCCTAAAGATCCTAGAGCTATGCCTCTTGCTCCATTAAAACAGGTTTATGATCAGATATATAGTGATTTAGGTCAAGCAATTGTTTTATTTACAGAGAGTAATTATAAAAGGAATACAAATTATTTAATAGATGCTAGTGTAGCACATGCAATTTTTGCTCGTGCAGCGTTGAATAGACAAGATTATCAAAGCGCTCTAAACCATGCTATATTAGCTAGAGAAGATTATCCCTTAATGTCAATGAAAGCTTATAAAGAAGGATTTGATAATATTACATCGGAATGGATATGGAGTAGTTTTGGAAGTGATGAGAATTATCTTTTTGATAATTCATATGGTGCTATGATTGGATACAATTCAATTTCAACATCTGTGATTGCTAGTCCTAGCAGAATTAGTAAAGAATTATATGAGTCAATTCCTACAACAGATATTAGAAAAGAACTTTTTTTAGATCCAACAGGATATGACCCGTCTACTTATAATATTACAACAGGAGCTATTCAAAAAAATAGTCTACTTGATATAACTGTTAGAGAACGCTTCCCTAATATTGATAAAAAAGCTACAACAGCTGCTTATATGCAGTTTAAAATAAAAGTAACTAGTCAACCAGGTGGTGTTATGCATGTGAACCATTTCCGATCTTCAGAAATGTGTTTAATCCAGGCAGAAGCATTGCATTTTTTAGGTAGAGATAATGAAGCTTCTTCAACATTAGTTGAACTTACAAAAAACACACAAAGAGACTCTAATTATGTATGTACTAAGACAGGTGTAGCATTATTAAATGAGATTATTAAGTATAGAGCCATAGAGCTTTGGGGAGAGGGATTTGATTGGTTTGATTATAAGCGTTTAAATTTAACTATAGATAGAAAATCAAGCGCACATGGAGGGAATGCGTCTGACTTGGTAACAAAGAAGATTACTCCGGATATGAACAATAAATGGACTTATAGAATACCGAAAATTGAAACAGATTATAATTCAGAAATATAATTAAAATTGGAAAGAGAGTGTCTATATATAGACATTCTCTTTTTTGTTATATAATTATTTTTAATTATTTATTTTCTGTTTGATTTGTTAAATTTTTTATAAAAAATGATGTTTATTTTTGGAGATGATTACTTCTTAAAAATAAATATTGTATGAAGCTTAAAAAATATTTAACGTTTTTAATATTTATGACATTTAGTGTAATATATAGTCAAACAAAAAATATTGTTACAGGAAGTGTTAAAGATATTAATGGAATTCCTTTGTTAGGAGCTACTGTTGTTATAGAAAATTCTAATAAAGGAACAATGACTGATGATCAAGGTCTCTTTACTATTCATGCTATAGAGGGAGAAATATTAACAGTTAGTTATGTGTTCTATGAAACAAAGTCAATACATGTAGGTGCTAACTTACATTATGATATTGTATTACATCAAGTTAGTGAAACTTTAAATGATATTGTAGTAGTAGCTTATGGTACATCTACGAAAGAGTCTATCACTGGAGCATTATCTTATGTAACTAGCTCAGATATTGAAAAAAGACCTAATACTAATGTATTAAATGCATTAACAGGTGCTGCGCCAGGAGTACGTGTTAATAATAGTTCAGGCCAATCTGGCGCAGAGCCTAGTATTAGAATTAGAGGATTTACTTCAATGGATAAAAATGATCCTCTAATTGTTTTGGATGGAATGGTATATGCAGGCCGTGTTGGTGATATTAATCCTATAGATGTAGAGAGTATAACAGTTCTTAAAGATGCCTCTGCAACTACCTTATACGGTAATCGTGCCTCTAATGGTGTAATTCTAATTAATACAAAGAAGGCTTCCAAAAGAGATGGTTTTTTTGGAGTAAGTTTTAAACAAGGATTAGTCAGTAGATTCCTAAAAGAGTATGATAAAGTAGAGCCAGATCAGTTTATGGAAACGATGTGGATGGGATATCGCAATTCTTTAGTGAGTAATGGAAATTCTATTGAAGAAGCTGGTAGACTTGCAACAGCTAATTTAATTCCAGAGATACTAGGTATGAATATTTATAACTTGTCTAGTGACCAACTGTTTGATACGAATGGGCGTCTAGTGCCTCATGCTTCAGTTTTAAAAGGATATAGATCAGATTTAGATTGGTATAAACCCATTGAAAGAACAGGTACATATCAAGATTTAAATCTTAATGGTAGAATGTCTAATGAAAAAGGAGGAGCTTATTTTTCGACAGGTTTTTTAAATAATGAAGGCTATTTTAGGGGGAGTGATTATAAGAGGTTTACTACACGTGTTAACGCTGATTACATGATAAGTGACATAATTAAGATAGGAACTAACGTTTCTGGATCACATCAAATAACAAACCTTAATAGTGTTTCTCCTGAGTCACATGCTTCAAGTATAGCACCAATCTATCCTATTCACTTACATGATTCTAAGACAGGTGATTACATATATGATGAATTAGGAGATAAAATTTATGATTTAGGAGAAAATACTCGTAAACAGTATGAAAGGCGTCATATGATTTTAGAAAATCAGCTAAATAGTATGGAACGAATAGCTACAACATTAAATTCTCAGATTTATACTGATATTAAGTTAATGAAAGACCTTACGTTTAGTCTAAAAGCTAATTTAGCTTTAAACTATACAGATGTTAAAGAGTACCAAAATAGTATAGTCGGATCAGGTGCAAACCTTAAAGGAAGATCATATAGAAATAATAATAGAGGAAAAACATATTCTTTTCAACAATTACTGAACTGGAAAAAGGATATTGGTCAGCATAATATTGATGTATTGTTTGGTCATGAGAATCTTAATGTGGATTCAGGGAATTTAAACGCTTCAAAAATAGAAGAGATTTTTACTGGAATTGTAGATTGGTCAAATTTCAATAAGCTTTATACAGCAAATGATTTTTTAACAAAATATAGAACTGAAGGTTATTTTTCTAGAGCTAAGTATAATTATGCAAATAAGTACTTTTTAGAAGCATCGTTTCGTCGCGATGGGTCTTCAAAGTTTCATAGTGATACTCGCTGGGGTAATTTTTGGTCAGCAGGAGGTAGCTGGATTATTTCGTCAGAAGATTTTTTTAAAATTAAACAGATTGATTACCTAAAGTTACGTGCCTCTTATGGAGAAGTAGGGGATGATAGTGCTGCAGGTTTATATGCTTATTACTCTTTATATCGATCAGTTAGCAATGCTGGTCAACCTGCTGTTTATAGAAAGCAGTTTGGAAATAAAGGATTAAAATGGGAAACATCTAGTTCTACGAATTTTGCTATAGATGGTAGGGTATTTAATCGATTGAATTTTACAGTAGAATATTTCGATAAACGATCAAAAAATCTTTTGTTTAATTTAGAAATGCCTCTATCTAATGGTTCTACTGCTCCTACTTTTCCTTCTTCGTCTATAGTTAGTAATGTTGGTAGTATATCAAATCGTGGTTTTGAGTTTTCTTTTGATGTAGATATTATTAAAAAGAGTGATTGGTCTTGGAATGTAGGAGTTAATGCTACCATGCTTAAAAATAAACTATTAAAATTGCCTTCTGATAATAGAGAGAACGGTATAGTTTCTATTCCTTTTTTAAGAAAAGAAGGAAGAAGTGTGTATGAGTTTTACTTAACTGATTTCGTTGGTGTAGATCAGATGACTGGGAATGCTTTGTATACTGTGGATTCTGAAAAGTATAATGTAAATGGCTCAGCTCCTGATAAGCCTTCTGTATCAGATGAGTATTTGGTGAATATAAATGGACAGTATTACACAACTAATCCAGATACTTTTGGTAAAAAAGTTTATGCAGGAAGTGCTATACCTAAAGTAGATGGGAGTTTTTCAACGTCTTTACATTATAAAAGCTTTAATCTATCTGGACTATTTACCTATGCATTAGGAGGAAAAGTGTTGGATTATAATTATATGAGTTTGATGGAAGCTTCTGATATGGTACGAGCTATTCATAAAGATATTACTCATTCTTGGAGTAGTGCACCTAATGGAATGACAGAGACATCACCTGATAGAATAAATCCTAATGGAATCCCTCAAATAAATTATACAACTAGTCAATATAACAATGTTGAATCTAATCGCTTTATTAGAAGTGGAGATTTTTTGTCTATACAAAATATTGCTTTGAATTATGACTTTCCTTCTGAGTTGTTGAAGAAGATTAAGGTAAAACAGATGAGTATGAATATTAGTGTAGAGAATGTTTACACTTTTACTAAGTTTAAGGGATTAGATCCTCAGCAATCTTTTTCTGGAGCTGTAGGAAGTGGGGCAGGAGCTCCAAGAATATTTATTTTCGGGATTAATTTTAATTTCTAATAGCAAGATAAGATGAGAAAGATTATGAGATTTTTTTTAGGTGTAGTTACTTTATCTGTTTTTATAGCATGTGATCATGATTATTTAGGAACGGAACCCTCAGGAGATGTATCAGAGTATAATGTTTTTAAAGATACAGAAGGGATAATTTATGCTGTTAATGGTTTAGCGAAATTAATGTCTACTAGTTATGTAGGAAGTGGAAATAACGGAGAAGGAACCATAAAACTGATTTATGGAGAAACAGCAGGTAATCATTATAGAAAGGATAGAGCGGGTTCTGTTGGGGTTAGCAATCACGATTATATAGAAAATGTGACACATTTAAATAATTATTATCCTTGGCATTATTATTATATGGTGATTACGAATGCTAATGAAATCATCGCTCAAGTAGATGATGTGAAGGGATTACCTAGTGTAAAGAAATACTTAAAAGCTCAGGCAATGTCATATAGAGCTTATGCTTACACGATGTTAGTACAAATTTATGGTAACCGTTGGCAAGATTCTAATAATGGAGAGACTAAATCTGTAGTATTAAGACTTAGTTCTAAAGATCCTAGAGCTATGCCACTATCTCCATTAAAGCAAGTTTATGACCAGATTTATAAAGATCTGGATCAAGCAATCGTTTTATTTAGGGAGAGTAATTACAAAAGAAATCCAAGTGATAACTATTTAATAGATGCTAATGTAGCACATGCAATTTTTGCTCGAGCAGCTTTAAATAGACAAGATTATCAAAGTGCTTTAAGTCATGCTACTCAAGCAAGAGTAGGATATCCATTAATGTCTCTGTCTGTTTATAAAGAAGGTTTTAATAAGGTAACATCAGAATGGCTTTGGTGTAGTTTTGGAACTACAGATGATCAGCTAAATAATAATGCATATGGGGCTTATATAGGATATAACTCAGAAGCTACAGGTGTAACATCTGGGCCAAGTAGAATAAGTAAAGAGTTATATGAGTCTATTCCGATGACAGATGTGAGAAAACAGTTTTTTTTAGATCCTACAGGATATGATACTTCTACTTATAATGCTACTACTGGTGTTATACAATCGAATAGCCCTTTAGATATTGCAGTGAGAGAACGTTTTCCGGATATAAGTATGAAAGCTAAAACTGCGGCCTATATGCAGTTTAAGATAAAAGTAACTAGTCAACCTGGCGTTATGCATGTAAATCATTTTCGTTCTTCAGAAATGTGTTTAATTCAAGCAGAAGCACTATACTTTTTAGGAAGAGATAATGAAGCAATAGCGAAGTTAGTTGAACTTACAAAAGATACACAAAGAGACGTTAAGTATGTATGTGATAAAACAGGAGTAGAACTATTAAATGAAATTATTAAGTACAGATCTATAGAGTTATGGGGTGAAGGATTTGATTGGTTTGATTATAAGCGTTTAAATTTAACGATAGATAGAAAATCAAGTAAAGAAGGCGGGAATGCTTCTGATTTGATAACGAAGAAGATTACTCCTGAAATGAATAATAAATGGACTTATAGAATACCAAAAGCAGAAACAGATTATAATTCAGAAATATAATTTAACTAAAAAGGAGAATGTCATAAACATTCTCCTTTTTAGTTAAGGAGGGGATGATTTTATATTAGAGAGATGTTTATATTTAGAGAAGTGTAATGTACCGTTATAAATAAAGAGAACTAGCAATATCTTAAGAAGGTAAGACTTTATAAAAGGTAAATTTGGTTTGTTGAAATAACTTGTAATGGAGACTATTGTTAATGTTTATATTCTATTTACTAGTAGTAAAAAAGCCTTATAAAGGTCGTTTATAAGGCTTTTTTAAATTGTAATAATAAATGAAATAGTTTATTTCTTTTCAAGAACTTCTTCAAGTTTTTTCCCAAGTCCTGATCTTCTAAGATTTATGCCTAATATAGTCCCTTTATTATCAACTAAGTAGCTTGCGGGTACTGATTTAATACCGTAATTTTTTATTATTGGGTCATCCCAAGACATTAAATTAGATACATGAGTCCATGTAAGATTGTCTTTCTCAATTGCTGTTAACCATAATTCTTTTTTTTGATCTATAGAATACCCTAATATATCTAATCCTTTATCATGATACTTTTTATAGTTTTCTACTACATTTGGATTTTCTTTTCTACATGGTGCACACCAAGAAGCCCATATATCTATAAGAACTATTTTTTTTCCTTTTAAAAAAGAAGCTAGAGTTACTTCTTTTCCATTAGGATCTAAAGCTTTAAATTCTGGTAATTTATCTCCTATTTTTAAAACTACTTCAGATTCTTTTTTTTCTATGTATTTATTTAATCTATTTTCTGTTTTTTTTCCAATTATAGTTTGTTTTAATTCAGGAGAAAACTCAGCAAAGAGTTTCTTACATTCCTCTATAGAAAATTCCTCCATACCTATCATTTGGCAAAGAGTGAACATTCCAAAGCTATTATTTTTATTATCAGATTCGTATTTTCTTAGAATCTGATTATTTTCTTCTGTGTATTTATCTAGTTGAGACTCGATTTCATTAATGGTTTTTATGTCATCCTCCTCTTCTGCTTTTTCTAATCTTTGTTTGTTTTCACTATAATATTTATTAATATTTTCATAAATAACTCCTCTTTCTGTAATGAATTCTTGGAATTTCTTATTGTTTTCGGTACCTCCGAAGGAGTTGTTGTTTATATTATCTTTAATATATGTTATTTTGATATTACCAGCTTCACCAATAAAGAAAATGCCATTTATTTTATATTTACTATTTTTTACGTCTAAATAGGCTTCATCTAATTCAGTAAAAGGATTTTCTAAAGTTACTTTACCATTTAAAACCTCTCCAGTTACAAGAACTTTTTTGTCCTTTATTCCAATAGGGTGTGTAAAGATTTCCACTTTTGTATGATCAGGTACTCCCTCTGCAATTACTTCAATTGTATTCTTTTTTTGGCATGAGATTAATATGGTCATTACCAAAAGTAATAGACTGATTTTTTTCATAATTGTATTGATATATGTTAGTTAAAGGATTAAAAGTACTAATTTGATAGATTGTAAGATTAGCGATGTTTGATTCTATTTAGCATTAATTGGTTTTATTTGATATTTGAAATATTTGTGTTGTTTCTTAGTTTACTCTTATTATTAATTAAATATGATGTTGGTATTTAGTTTTATTTACTTGTATTTAGTATTTCTAATGAATTATGTTATTTTTGTTTATAATATTAAATTATGAAAAACCTGTATTTATATCTATTATTACTGATTGGGATGCCTTGGGTATATGGGCAGGCTGTTCTGTCTAAGCCTAGTTTTGCTAGTTCTGCTTCTATCGTTTATCTCAATAGTAATCCCAGAATGTATTTAGAGGATTCTCAGGTGAGATTTTTTACTAGTTTTAGAGCTAAGCATACTTCTGCTAAGACTAATAGGTATGAAGAGAAATATGAGTTAGAAGAACTGATGTACAATAAATATCATTTATTAAACAGGAATATTAAGTTTAATAACGGAGTAGCTGTGGATGTGTCTCTAGATAAGGGGTATGTAAGAGAGTACGATCAGGATTTAACCTTTTTACAGAACCTATTTCTTGATTTCCTTATCGGAATATTGCCCTAATTGTGTGTTAATATAATTACATTATGGGTAAAGTATGTTTTTATTTGTTGATTTTACTAGGAATACCCTGTATGTATGGATAGTCAGCCCTATCTACTATTCACTTTGCGAGTCCTGCATCTATAATATACTTAGAGGGAAGTCCTGAAGTTTATTTAATAAATGCAGATGTGAGGTTCTATGCGAATTTTAAGGTTAAACAGAAGTCATCTGTGAGGGATAGATACGAAGAGATGTATAGTGTAAGAAGATCTATGATGGATAAGGAGCTAGAGGAAGAAGAGAAGGTGTATGTGAGAGTTCCTGCTAAACGAGCATTCAATAAAGAGATGACAGGTTGGTTAGATAAAAAAGAAAGAGCAGATGTAGTTCGCAAAGGCTTTGAAAAAACTGTAGGTAGAGTATTAGCTAGGGTGATGGGAGGAAGATAAGATGGTATGTTGGTAGATAAAATAATTAGTTAGTATATGGACTCTGTAATAAAAAAATAAGCAAAGCGACTTCTGGTGTATCAGGAGTCGCTTTGCTTATTTATAAATATGTATTATCGTTTATAGTACGCTATAATACTCGCTTTTGCGATGGTGTTTGCCCATAAGTTAAAACCTACAATGGCAGTAGTAGTATTTCCATCTAGTCCTAGTTTATCCGTTTTAAGGGCATGTACTGTTATGATGTATTGGTGATATCCATGATCTACAGGAGGACATGGTCCACCAAAACCTTTTATTCCATAATCTGTAAGGCTCTGTATAGCACCTTTAGGTAATAGAGGAGAGTTGACTTTTCCTGCATCAGTTACTAGTTCGTTTATATTGCTAGGAATATCAAAGACTACCCAATGCCAAAAACCACTTCCCGTAGGTGCATCAGGATCATACATCGTGATGGCAAAGCTCTTGGTATCTTTAGGAGCATTGTGCCAAAATAACTGAGGAGATTGATTCTCTCCATCGCATCCAAAACCATTAAATTCGTGTTGTTTAGTTGTTTCTCCACCTAGATCTTTACTAGATAATGTAAAGGTGTTCTGTCCAAAAACACTAGTCGATAGTGTTAGTACTAGCCCGATTATAAAATTTGCAGCTTTCATTGTGTTATGATTAAATGTTTAGGGCAAATTTATAGTAAGGTCTATAGTAGGAGTTAGCGGGATTGGGTCAAAAAATGTTGCTAGAAGCTCATTGTTTTTGACTTTGTTTAGGTGTGATATTATACTTGGATTTATACGCTTGTATAAAGCTAGATACATTCTCATAACCTACCTTTAGATAGATTTCTGATGCAGTAGTTGTATGCTGTGTAAGTAGGGTATGTGCATATTCTAATCTTCTGTTTTGAAACCATCTGCTAGGAGAATCACCATAGTGTTTTTCAAATTCTCGTTTGAAAGTAGATACGCTCATATTGCACAGAAAGGCTAGCTCAGATAGAGTGAGCTTGTTTAAGATGTTCTTTTCTATTGTCTGTGTGAACTTTAAACTTTTATTATTGTTGTTAGTTATAAAGGATTGAAGAAATGCTGTTCCATTGACCTCAGTGAGGTATAGCATGATCTCTTCTAGTTTTATATTTAGTAATCTCTTTTGAATAGAAAGGGAGAGTTTAGCTATATCCATTAGACTTTCTACAAAGTGCTTACTGAAGTTATCGTAGTTAAAAGTATGGATAGAGTGAGTACTTTTATTTTCTACTAGTTCTATATTGTATTTAGAGATAAAGTTAAGTATCAATTCATTGTCAAAGAACAAGAGGATACTTCTGTAATTAGCAGTGTTAGATAGTTTTTCGGTCATTAAACAATGACCAGCTTTCATTAGGATGAATTTGGAGTTATCTAGTGCTTCAAAAGAGTTGTCAGACCATACTTCCTTTGTTCCTTCAACTAAAAAACTAAAAGTGTTTTGATTTAAAATTACTTGTTGTTTAGAGATCTCCTGTTTAGTATGATAATCAAATATAGTTATCTGTTCAGTGACGTCAGTGATGAAGTCGTTGGGAAGAAGGATGCTTTTCATACTATCAGTTTTAGGCTATGTAGGTCTTTTTATTTCACTATTATAAATAGGATTTAATAGGTAGGGTAAATGTAGTGAAATAAGCGAAGTGAAAAGAGGTTGAATAGTCAAGGAGAATGTAATTGTATTTATGAGGACTTTTTATTTAAGCAGTAGTGAGGAGATTGGTGTTACTTTATGAATATTGTAAGCAGAATTTTGATAAGGATGTGAGATGCTTTAACAATTTTTTGTTTGTTTTAAAGGAGATAAAGAGGTTGTTTTTTAAGATAAAATATTGTATTTTAGATAGTTGTTTTTAAGAGGGGATTGGTAATAAATTTTAAAGGAAATGTTTAAATTCCTTCTATACTCTTCTTTAAATGAAGAAATATAAATTATCTTTGCTCCTTTAATTAAATTAATCAAAATGACATTAAATCAGATTTTAACTCCGCAGATAGAGAAGGCGATTCAACAATTATACGGTGCTACTGTAGATAAAGTTGAGTATCAGGCGACAAGAAAAGAGTTTGAGGGTGATATTACTGTAGTTATCTTTCCTTTTCTAAGACAGATAAAAGGAAACCCAGTAGAAATCGGTACTAAGATAGGTGAGTACTTAGTAGAGCATACTTCTGTAATAGAACGGTTTAATGTAGTAAAAGGATTTTTAAATTTAGTCGTTTCAGATAGTTACTATATCGATTTCTTTAATGCTACACGCAAAGAAGAACACTTCGGATATGTGACACCTACACCTGGTGATAAGTCAGTGTTAGTAGAATATTCTTCTCCTAATACAAATAAACCTCTTCACTTAGGTCACGTTAGAAATAACTTATTAGGATATTCGGTAGCTGAGATATTAAAGGCTTCTGGTAAAAAAGTTTATAAAACACAGATCATTAACGATAGAGGTATCCATATCTGTAAGTCTATGTTGGCTTGGCAAAAGTATGGTAATGGAGAGACTCCTGAGTCTACTGGACTTAAGGGAGATAAATTAGTAGGAAACTACTATGTGAAGTTTGACGTGGAGTACAAGAGCCAAATCAAAGAATTAATGGCTCAAGGTATGTCTGAAGACGAAGCTAAGAAAGAAGCTCCAATCATTAAAGAAGCAAAACAGATGCTTGTAGATTGGGAACATAATAAACCTGAGGTTATTGAATTGTGGAAAACAATGAACCAATGGGTCTATGATGGTTTTGCGGTATCGTATAAAAACTTAGGAGTAGACTTCGATAAAGTATACTACGAGAGCAATACTTATTTATTAGGTAAAGATGAGGTAGAGAAAGGTCTAGAGCAGGGAGTATTCTTCAAAAAAGAGGATAACTCTGTATGGATAGACTTATCAGAGGAAGGATTAGACGAGAAGTTGGTACTTCGTGGAGACGGTACTTCTGTATATATGACACAGGATATCGGTACTGCTATACAGCGTGTGAATGATTTCGGCGATGTAGGTGGTATGGTGTATACTGTAGGTAACGAACAAGATTATCACTTTAAGGTTCTATTTTTAATACTTAAACGTCTTGGTTTTGACTGGGCTGAGAGTTTATATCATTTATCTTATGGAATGGTAGAGTTGCCATCAGGTAAGATGAAGAGTAGAGAGGGAACTGTAGTAGATGCAGATGAACTAATCCAAGAAATGACTGACACAGCTAAGTCTATCTCAGAAGAATTAGGTAAACTAGAAGGGTACTCTGAAGAAGAGCGTACTCAACTATTTACTACAATAGGCTTAGGTGCATTAAAATACTTTATCCTAAAAGTAGACCCTCGTAAAGGAATGATGTTTAACCCTAAAGAATCAGTTGATTTTGCAGGGAATACAGGGCCGTTTATTCAATATACATATGCTCGTATCCAATCTATCTTAAGAAAGGCAGACTTCGATTATACATCAGAAATAAAAGGAATCACATTAGATCCTAAAGAGAAAGAATTATTAAAGTTATTAGAGGAGTTCCCTGTAGTGATTCAGGATGCTGCTCGTACACATAGCCCTGCTCTTATAGCTAATTATGTATATGAATTAGTAAGAGAGTATAACTCTTTTTATCAAACGGTATCTATTCTAGGAGAAGAAGATGCTGTATTAAAAGCGTTTAGAGTACAATTGTCAGAAAAAGTAGGAATGGTGATTAAGGATGCGTTCTCATTATTGGGAATCGCTGTACCAGACCGAATGTAATCTTATATTTTTTTGTGAAAGTAGAGAAATCATACCTATACCAGTCACTTGCCATTATAGTAATGGCAAGTGGCTTTTTTTTATTCTTTAAAGGAAATTTGCCTAAAAAGTTATTTAGTGAAGAAGCTCTTCCTACGAGTAATATTGTAGTGGATAGTCTGATGTTAGAAGCACTAGAAGGCATAGAAAAAGAGAAGCTAGTAACTAAAGATAGTCTAAAGACTGAAAAAACAGGAATAGATGATGAGAATGTAATCATCGTTCCAGAAGATGTGTTTACTAGTGATGAAGAATCTAGTTCTTTTAAAGGAATGGCGTATCTGGAGAATTTCTTTGCTAAACTATATGCTCTAGAACAACAAAAAGGGGGACGTGTTCGTATCGCTTACTATGGAGATTCGATGACTGATGGAGACTTAATCGTGCAAGATCTGCGTAAGAATTATCAGAGTAAATATGGGGGTATGGGAGTAGGTTATGTGCCTATTATGTCTGAATCCGCACAGTCTAGATTATCTGTTATCCATAAGTATTCGAATAACTTCAAGATGCAGTCTTATCTAAACGTCAAAAAACCTCAGAAGCCTTTTGGGGTATCAGGACAGGTGTATTTCGTGAAAGATACAGTTAAATCTACTTGGGTGAGTTATACAGCAGGTAAGATGCAAAATATGACAATGCTTTATAATCCAACACTTTATTATGGAAGTTCTAATAATAAAAGAGGAGAAGTAGCAGTTATTATTAATAAGGATACTATTGTCAAGAAGTTAAGTGTCAGTTCAGAATTAAATAAATTGAAGATAGCTGATGGTAATATTAAAGATGTTAAACTACTATTTAAACATGCTGATTCTATTCCAATATATGGTGTAGACTTTAGTGCAGGCGGTGGAGTGCAGGTTGATAACTTTTCTAGTAGAGGTAATTCAGGATTGCCACTATCGTTGTTTAAAGTGAGTTTAATGCAGAAGTATCAAAAGAATTTAGATTATAGTCTAATCGTATTACACTATGGTGCTAATGTTTTAAATTACGGATCTCTAGATTACTCATGGTATACGAAGAAGATGGGGAATGTAGTGAAACATTTAAAACAATGTTTTCCTAATGCTAGTATTCTAGTAATATCTACTGCGGATAAATCATCTAAAGTAGAAGGTGTGATGAAGACAGATGCTGCTGTAGAACCACTGATGAAGGCACAGAGAAAATATGCTATGGAAGCTCATGCTGGATTCTTTAACCTATACGAGGCTATGGGAGGAAATGGTTCTATGGTCAAATGGGTAGAAGAGGTACCTGCAAAAGCGAATAAAGATTATACACACTTTAATCATAGAGGAGCTTCTGATATTTCAGGTAAGATCTTCGCTAGATTAGAGGAAGGGTATACAGATTATAAAAAGAAACACGCAGGACATGTGCCTGTTAAGAAAGTAGATTCTCTTCAGCAACCAGAAAAAGAAACTGTAAGAGAGGATAGTTCTAAACAAAAAATAGAAAATGAAAAGGAATAAAATTGCTGTTTTTGTTGTAGGTATTTTATTTCATATTGGTTCTTTTGCCCAGGTTAGTTCACTTCGTACTAATGAGTTTAGTGATGAAGAGGTAGAATCTGTGAATGGAGAAGGAATAGGAAATAAGATCTATTACGCAGAACAATTAAAAACTTTCTTTGAGAAAGTTCAGAAGATGATTCGTTCTAAGGAAGGAAAGATTAACATTGTACATATAGGTGATTCTCATATTCAAGCTGATTTTTTTAGTGGAAGAATGAGATCATTACTTCAAGATAGATTTGGAAATGGGGGATTGGGATTTGCCTTTCCTTATAAATTAGCTAAGACGAATGGTAACTCCCTAGTTAGGTATTCTTCTAATGCAGAATGGAGTAGTTATAGAAATATATTTCCAGTAAAAGATGCACAAGTAGGATTAAGTGGAATAGCGCTGTCTACAAATAATAGTAATGCTGTTATAGAGTTAAGTGTACGTGATGCTTCATATGGTTTTTCTCGCATGAAAGTTTTTACACCTTCTAATAAAAAGGAGTTTAATGTAGGAACGGCTAGTCAAAAAGTTTTCTTAGAATCAACTGCCCCTAAGAAGATTTCTCATCAGATTAAAAGAGGAGAGTCTCTAGGAGCTATCGCTAATAAGTATAATACTACTATTACTGAGATTAAGAAAGCGAATAATATGAAGACGAATACCATTCATGCGGGTAAGAGGCTTAGTATTCCTACTAAGCAGAGGGAATCTGTAGTGGTGTCTAATAATATGTTTAATGAGCTATCAGGGGAGAAGAATGACGTATTCTATACCTTTGAGTTAGGAGAAGAGCTAGACCGTATCTATTTCTACTCTAATCAACAGGCTGAAGCGTATGACCTAAATGGTGTAGTATTAGAGAATGATAAACCTGGAATATTATATCATACAATAGGTGTGAATGGGGCGAGGTTCTCTGATTATACTAAATACGATTTGTTCTTTAAGCAACTTAGAGGATTAGAGCCAGACTTAGTAATTGTATCTATGGGAACTAATGAGTCCTTTGATAGAATGAGTGGAAGAGATTTTCAAGAGCAAGTCAATATGTTCTTAGCTAAGGTAAAGAAAGTAGCACCTCATGCAAGTGTGTTATTGACTACACCTCCTCCATCTTATTTCTCTAAAGATAAGCCTAATACTGTAGCAGCAGAATTATCTAATGAATTAATCATTAATGGAATAGATGGGAAGTATGCTATCTGGGATTTATATTATAATCTAGGTGCAACGCTAGGCTTGCCTAGTTTAAGAGAGAACGGAATGCTATCAAAAGATCTTGTGCACTATACCGTGAAAGGGTATGAATATACAGGAGATTTATTCTATGAGGCTCTTATCGATGCTTATAACCAATTTGTCAAACAAAATAGTGCTTTTTAATTAAATGAGTCTATTTAATATTGAAATACCAAGTATAACTATTGATCAAGTAATCAACTGGTTTACTTTTAATCCTAAAGAGCCTTTGTTGTTTAACTCAGGTTTGTTTTTAGGGATATTTATTGTGTTTTACCTCTTCTATATCTTGATGAGAAAAACCTTCCACATTCGTTTATTGTATGTGACCTTATTCTCTCTATTCTTTTATTATAAGTCTAGTGGAATGTATTTTATTATCTTGATAGGATCCTCTTTAATGGATTACTATTTTGCTAATATTATTAATCATACCTTGAATGCAGCGAAGAAGAAACTACTCTTAACGATTAGTATTGTTGTAAACTTAGGGTTACTAGGTTACTTTAAGTACACAAACTTCTTTTTAGATGGAGTTAATTTCTTTGCGAATACGAAGTTGCATTTAGATGATATTATACTACCTGTAGGGATCTCTTTCTTTACGTTCCAATCTATTAGTTATATTATAGAGATTTATAGAAAAGAGATAGAGCCAACGAAGAACTTTTTAGATTATTTATTCTTTATTTCGTTCTTTCCACAGTTGGTTGCGGGGCCTATCGTTCGTGCAAAAGACTTCTTGCCACAGATATATAAGAATATTTATGTGTCTAGAGATTATGTGAATGAAGGGTTGTTATTAATCATCGGAGGGTTATTGAAGAAAGCAGTTATTTCTGATTATATCTCTATTAACTTCGTAGATCGTGTATTCGATGCTCCGAATAGTTATACAGCATTTGAAAATCTAATGGCATCTTATGGGTACGCTATTCAGATTTATTGTGACTTCTCAGGATATTCAGACATGGCTATTGGTATAGCATTGTTGATGGGATATAGATTGCCAGTTAACTTTGATGTACCTTATCAGTCTATGTCTATTACAGAATTCTGGAGAAGATGGCATATATCGCTTTCTACTTGGTTAAAAGATTTCTTGTACATATCAGTAGGAGGAAATAGAAAAGGAAGTTTCGGAGGGTATTTCTTTCCAGGATTATTCTTTGCAGGTATCTTAGGATGGGGAATTTACTATATGAATGAAAGTATTATTCCATTAATCCTAGCTGTAGCATCTATTGTTGTCTTTGGTCTAACCTTCTTGTTAGCAAAAGACAAAAAGAAAAATATGTATACTAACTTTAACCTATTAACGACTATGTTATTAGGAGGGTTATGGCATGGAGCTAGTTTGCGTTTTATTGTGTGGGGAGCCTTACACGGTATTGCTTTAGCGATACATAAGATTATCATGGAGCTGTTTCCTAGAGCAAAAGGAGTTAAACCTCACTTCTTATGGAGAATTTTCTCTATATTCTTAACCTTTAACTTTGTAACGTTTTGTTGGATATTCTTTAGAGCGACCTCTTTTGATACCGCATTAAATGTTATCAATAATATTGCAAGTATAGAGTTTGATTGGGAAGCTTGGACTACTATTGCTATGGGGTATAAAAATGCGTTTATGTTGATCGGTATTGGATTCGTATGGCATTATATACCTAAGTCATGGATGGCAGTGCCTCATCAGATGTTTAATGTTGCGCCAATGTTTGTAAAGGCAGTAGTACTTGGCTTTGTGTTTTGGATTGTTTATGCAACTGCTACAGCAGGACCACAACCATTTATTTATTTCCAATTCTAAAAGTATTTGATTTAAGATAAAAAAAGCCCGATTCTAATGAGTCGGGCTTTTTTGTATTATTATAATAAAGATTATTTCTGTCTTAAATCAGCACTGTGTTTAGGAGACAATAGAGGTTCTGCGAATTCTATTACTTTTTCTTCTTCTAATGCTCCTAAGATAGCATATACATTTCGATAGTCGGTTTTGCTAGGAATGTTAATCACGAAGTATTGCTCACTACACACTTCTATTTCTGTACCTGCATAAAGGATTTCATTGTATAGATCTTCTCTGTTATATTTTTCTTTTTGAACGATAACTTGCACAGTAGAGTTCCCTGAAGCAGTATCTACATATCGATACGTAAGTGTGTTTTCTGTTTCGTCAAATTCTGCATAGATAATATCATCACATGAAAAATCAGGTCCATAAAAAGGAATATTATCAACTTGGTATAACCCTTTTTCTTTATCTATGGTCTTTCCCCAAAAAGTCTCGACCGTATTTTCTTCTAAGACATCACTATAATATCTAACTAAGATTTGTTGATATTGCTCTTCCATTGTGTACTAATATTTGTTCTATTTGTTTTAATCATTGAATAGATACATTATATGTTTCTATTCGGTGTCAAAGATAAGGCAAACTGTAAAATATAATACCAAAACAGTTGTTTTTGTGCTTAGTTTCGCAATTTAAGTTTGAGTAGTTTAGTATTAGTTGTGATATATAATGTCTTAAAGTCATCTGAGAATACACAATTAGTAGCTAATTCTGAGAAGTGTACACGAGCGGTTAGTTCAAGGTCTTTATTGAATATCCATAAACCATTAGGCCCTGCAGTAAATATATTGCCAAATCGATCTACTTCAATGCCTCTAGGTTTATCTTCTATTTCACTGATGAATGGTGTGTAATCAAATACTTTAGGTGTGTCTGATTGTATTTTGCTTTTATTTAAGTTATACTGATATAGATAGTCTTTCTTTTGGTCTGAATAGGTGATATAGAGAAGTTTATTATCAATAGATAAAGTTATTCCTTGTGGTGTTAAATCACTTTGAAAGAGCAATTCTAGTTTGTTTTTGTTTGTTATTCTATATAAACCGTAAGTAGTAGTTTTTTTCTGTTTTGATTTACTTTCTGTAAGAATTGTATCCGTAAAATAGATATTACCAGAGTTATCTTCTGTAAAGTGAGAAGGATTGATTAATTTGATTTTTTGAGGGTTATTGATCCAAGAGGTGAAGTTAAACTTTGGTTCTCTAATAATGGCACTCATTTTAGCTATTTTATCTTCTCCATAAAGGAAAAGGGTAATCTCTCCTTGGTTATTAAAGTGTAAAGCACTTGAGTTTAGGTCTCCATTCTTTGTGTTTTGACCTATAAAATCGATGGCTTCTAAGTAAGTTCTAGGCTCGTTATAATGTTCTTTCCAATAGTGTATTTTCTTATTGGGGAAGTCTGTAAAGAGCAATAAGTTTTCTGCTTGAATCCACAAAGGTGAATCAGCATATTGAAAACCTTCAGCGATTACCTCTATGTATGCGTTGTCATCAAATACTAATTGCGCTATAGGATTGATGATTTCAATTTTGCCTATACGTTTACCACTTTTAGTATTAGTGTTATTATGTTTAAGATTCTTATTCATAATAAGTTAATTGATAATTATAGAGATAAATATAGTAAAAAATGTAATATAAGGTCTTGTGATAATAAATTTAAATACAGTCTTTTTGCTGTATAGATATTATATCTTTTTCAAAATATAGATAAATACAAATTCTAAAGTATTGTTATATGAATAAGTGATTTCGTTTTTTAAAGAATACTTTGTGATAATTATAGGATAAAATCTGTTACATTTACTTAGATATAACTACTAATAAGAAAAAGAAAAGATATGAACTTGTTTAAAAAATTAGCAGGAGAATTCATTGATATCATTGAGTTCTTAGACCCAACTCAGAATACTATAGTACACCGTTTTGAGCGTTATCAAAACGAGATAAAGAATAATGCAAAGTTAGTTGTTCGCGAAGGACAAATGGCTGTGTTTATTAATGAGGGGCAGCTAGCAGATGTTTTTAGTCCTGGTACACATACCTTAAATACACAAAACTTACCTATCCTAGCAACTTTAAAAGGATGGAAATACGGATTTAATAGCCCATTTAAGGCAGAGGTTTATTTTGTAAGTACAAAGACTTTTATCGATCAACGTTGGGGAACTAAGAATCCAATTATTCTAAATGACAATCGCTTTGGAATGATAGAGGTACGTTCTTTTGGTACGTATACATTTAAAATAGCAGATCCAGGTAAGTTTATTAAAGAGATCGTAGGTACGTCAGGTACGTTTACTACAGATCAAATTAATGATCAGTTGAGAAGTGCTATTGTTACTCGTTTTACAGATTCTATTGGTGAAGCTAATTTGCCTATCGAGACGTATGCTGCAAACTTAAATGAACTTTCTACTGCGATTTTTGCCTATATGAAAGACGATTTCGAAGTATATGGTATGGATGTTACAAAGTTCTTAATTGAGAACGTATCAATGCCTGAAGAGATTAAGAAAGAAATCTTTGAGTTGAGCAGGTTGAATCACGTTGACTTGAATAAGTTGATGCAAATGAAAGCAGCTAAAGCAATGGAGGCAGCTGCTAATAATCCATCAGGTGTAGCAGGAGCAGGAGTAGGTATGGGGGCAGGGTTTGCTATGGCGAATCAGTTTGGACAAGCTATGGCGCAAGGACAAACTACTACACAACAGCAACAACAACCAGTAACTAATACACCTCCACCAATACCAGGTGCTGTAGCAGTAAGTTATTTTGTAGCAGTAAATGGGCAGCAAGCAGGTCCTTTTGATTTAGAAGGATTAAAACAGATGACAACGAATGGACAGTTGCAAAGAGATACCTTAGTTTGGAAAAATGGAATGGCGAATTGGGAAAAAGCAGGCGAACAAAGTGATTTAAATGCTTTGTGGGCACAAACACCTCCTCCGTTACCAAATATGTAATATGATAAATAAAGGTGCTTCAGGTGCTTTAAATCTTCTTCAGCACCTTTTTTATACAGGATTAGAATAAAGAGAATGTTAATAGCTATTTAATTAGAATAAGAAGTGTCATCAGGAGAAGAGATAAAATTAAATACATCAGAAGCTACGCCATGTAGCTCATGTGGTGGGCCAATGACCTATAAGCCAAGTGCTCAAGCATTAGTATGTGAGTACTGTGGTACTGTAAAGGAAATAGAGCAGGGGGCAGGAGAACTGAATGAGCATGATTTCGTCCGCTTTATGGAAAGCTATGAGAAAGAGAGTTTTAGTACTACGAAGGTTGTAGAATGCAGTAGTTGTCATGCTACTTCTACAGTAGATGAAAACCTGAAGTCGATGGCATGTCCTTATTGTGCTAATCCATTAGTAGAACAAGATATACACGAAGAAAGATATATTAAGCCAGAGTATGTATCTCCTTTTGCTGTGGATAGGAATCAAGTATCAGGTATATTACAGAGGTGGATAAAAGATTTATGGTTTGCACCTAATAAAATACAGAGAGGAATATTCTCAGCAGATAATTTAAGAGGAGTATATGTACCTTTTTGGACCTATGATATGCAAACTCATACTGATTATAGAGGGGAGCGTGGAGATGCCTATTATGTGACAGTAGGTAGTGGCGAGAATAAAAAAAAGGTACGTAGAGTTTCTTGGTCAAGAGTAAGTGGTAGAGTGTCTAATTTCTATGATGATATCTTAGTGACAGGAAGTAAAACACTCAAAATGGATTTGCTTAATTCTATCTCTACAGGTTGGGATCCTAAAGGTGTACAAAAGATAAAACCAGATTACTTAAGTGGTTTTATTACAGAGAAATACCAAGTAGATTTAAAAGAAGGATATGATAAGGCCAGAGATATCGTCTATCAATATGAAAGAGAAAGTGTAAGAAGAAATATAGGGGGAGATGAACAGCGTATACATAATATGAATACAGACTTGTCAGATATTACATTTAAGCATATTCTTTTGCCTTTATACGTTAGTTCTTTTTCTTATGGCAATAAGCAGTATACTTTCTATGTCAATGGAGTAACAGGTAGAATCACAGGTGAACGACCATACAGTACATGGAAGATTGCTTTTGCATGCTTTATTGGTTTACTCATACTTATCTTTCTTGTTTATTTGTTTAAAGATGCATAGGTATGAACGCAAAACAGCGGAACCGATGATGAAGCCTGATAAAGCTAAAGTATTTAGATATAGTTCATATGAATTTGTAAAGAAGAAATAAAATAATAAAGCCTCCTAATGGGAGGCTTTGTTATCTTTTAAAAGTATATTTTATAGTTTGTGTGCCTTTAGGGTAATCTAAACTAAGAGTTATTTCTTCTTTATTTACTTTTTCTACTAAGTGCATTTTATAATGGTAGAAATTTGAAATTTCTATTTTTTTGAATGTACTTTTAGATTGTGAAGGAACCATGACAAGTAAATCTCGTTCAACTACTTTGTAACTTAGTTTGTCTGTAGTTTCATTACAATTTCCTGCTTGGTTTGTAGAAGATATTTTTCGATTAACTTCTTCTTTGTTAAAAGTCCATTTTTCTGTTGAACAATTTTTTTTCTTTGTGTAATCAATACTTAGAATAACTTTTCCTTTATTATCAAGAAATTCTTTTTTTTCGATTGTCCATTCTTTTATAATTTCTTCCTTAAAATTAGCTACTTTATAAGGAACATTATCATCACTAGAACATGCTGTAAAATTATAACTTGTAATAGCTATAATTATAAGTACTACAATTTTTTTCATAATAGTTTCTTTAGTTGGTTAAGAGACTAAAGGTATAGTAAAGCATATTTTTTAAAATATACAATTCAAATTGTTTAACTCAAATTATGTATTAAATCAAAGAGTGTAATGTTTTTTTAAATTTATTATATACTAAAGAAGGGCTGTCTTAAAAAGACAGCCCTTCTTGTTATTTATAAGCTATATGATTATTTAGCGTTGTTTTCTTCAATCCACTTGCGTGCATTAACGAATGCTTCCATCCAAGGAGAAACTTCATCTTTTCTTCCTTCTGGATAGTTAGCCCAGTGCCATTGGAATAATGAACGCTCGATATGAGGCATCATTACTAAATGGCGTCCTGTAGTATCACACATCATCGCTGTGTTAAAGTCAGAACCATTAGGGTTAGCAGGGTAAGCATCATAAGCATACTTCGCTACGATATTGTATTGATCTTCTGTCTCAGGTAAGTTGAATTTACCTTCACCGTGTGAAATCCACACTCCTAAAGTACTTCCAGCTAAAGTAGAAAGCATGATAGAGTTGTTCTCTTGAATTGTTACAGATGTAAAGTTACTCTCGTGTTTTTGAGAGTCATTGTGTTGCATCTTACCATGTACTTTGTGTTCAGGGTTGATTAACTCTAACTCCATAAACAGCTGACATCCATTACAGATACCTACAGATAAAGTGTCTTGACGAGCAAAGAAATTTTTCAATGCTGTATTTGCTTTCTCGTTGTACATAAATGCACCAGCCCAACCTTTGGCAGATCCTAATACGTCAGAGTTAGAGAATCCACCTACAGCTCCGATAAATTGGATATCTTCTAATGTTTCTCTACCAGAGATAAGGTCAGTCATGTGAACGTCTTTTACATCAAAACCAGCTAAGAACATAGCATTAGCAACCTCTCTTTCAGAGTTACTACCTTTCTCACGGATAATAGCTGCTTTAGGTCTTGGTTTAGAAGCGTCAACTACAGGTTTTTTACCATCAAACTGAGCAGGGAAACTGAAGTTTAAAGGTTGTACTTTATAGTTGTTATAACGATCTGTTGCTTTGTTGTTTTTCGTTTGTTTTTGGTCTAATAAGTAAGACGTTTTAGCCCAAGTATCTCTGATGGCAGGTACATTAAATGTAAAGTGATCTGCACCATTAGTGAATGATACTTGCTCATCTGTAGTTACAGTACCTATCTTAGTAGCGATAACGCCTTTAGCAGCTAAAGCTTGTTCTAAAGTAGCATCGTCTTTTGCTTGAACGATAAGCGCGATGTTCTCGTTGAATAATGTTTTTACAGTATCCTTTTCGTTAAGAGCAGTTAAGTCATACTTAGCTCCTAAGTTTACATCTGCAAATGTCATTTCTAAAAGAGAAGTAACTAAACCTCCACTTCCGATATCGTGTCCAGCAGCGATTTGCTCATTAGCTACTAATTCTTGAATAGCATTAAATGCATTCTTAAAGTAAGTAGCATCAGTGATAGTAGGAACTTCTTGACCTATTTTGTTTAATACTTGTGCAAAAGAAGAACCTCCTAATTTGAAGCTATCTTTAGACAAGTTGATATAGTAAATAGAACCAGCATTTTTCTTTAAAGTAGGTTCTACTATTTTCGTAATATCAGTACAGTTAGCCGCTGCAGAGATAATAACCGTACCAGGTGCGATTACTTCATCATTAGGGTACTTCTGCTTCATCGATAAAGAATCTTTTCCTGTAGGGATATTGATTCCTAATTCGATAGCGAAGTCTGAACAAGCTTTTACAGCCTTGTATAGACGAGCATCTTCTCCAGCATTGTTACATGCCCACATCCAGTTAGCAGATAAAGAAACGTTCTTGATACCTTCTTTTAGCGGAGCCCAAACGATATTAGATAAAGCCTCTGCGATAGCGTTTCTACTTCCTGCAGCAGGATCTATGATTGCTACGATAGGAGCGTGTCCTACAGTAGTAGCAATACCTTCTTTACCTTTATAATCAAGTGCCATAGCACCTAAGTTGTTTAATGGCAATTGTAATGGACCTGTACATTGTTGTTTAGCCACACGACCACCAACACAACGGTCTACTTTATTTGTTAACCAATCTTTAGAAGCTACAGCCTCTAATTGTAATAATTGGTTTAAGTATTCTTCTACTTTGTTTACAGAGTAATCTAAATCAGCATATACACGGTTGATAGTTTTATCATCCATGATTGTTTTAGGAGAACTACCAAACATATCTTCGATAGCGAAGTCCATAGGTTTATCACCTTTAGTTTTAGACTCTATCGTAAAGCGGTGATCATTTGTAATCTCACCTACAGTGTACATCGGAGCACGTTCTCTCTCCGCAATCTTTGCTAAAGTATCGATGTCTTTTTGACCAATAACTAATCCCATTCTTTCTTGAGACTCATTACCAATAATTTCCTTAGCAGATAGAGTAGGGTCACCTACTGGTAAAGCATCTAAGTTGATGTTTCCACCTGTTTCTTCTACTAACTCAGAAAGACAGTTTAAGTGTCCACCCGCACCGTGATCGTGAATAGACACGATAGGGTTGTGTTCAGCTTCTACCATCGCACGGATAGCATTAGCAGCACGTTTTTGCATTTCAGGATTAGAACGTTGGATAGCATTTAACTCAATACCTGAACCAAAAGCACCTGTATTAGCAGAAGATACTGCTGCACCTCCCATACCGATTCTATAGTTTTCACCTCCTAAGATTACCACTTGGTCACCTTCAGATGGTTTGTGTTTTAATGCTTGGTCAAGCTTACCATATCCAATACCTCCAGCTTGCATAATCACTTTGTCAAATCCAAGTTTACGAGCGTCTTCTTCATGTTCGAATGTAAGGATAGAACCTGTGATTAACGGTTGTCCGAATTTGTTACCGAAGTCAGAAGCACCATTAGAAGCCTTGATTAAGATATCAATAGGTGTTTGGTACAACCATGCTCTTTCGTCCATCGCTTGTTCCCAAGGGCGGTTCTCTTCTAAGCGAGAGTATGATGTCATATAGATAGCAGTACCTGCTAATGGCAATGAACCTTGTCCACCAGCTAAACGGTCGCGAATCTCTCCTCCTGATCCAGTAGCAGCACCGTTAAAAGGCTCAACTGTAGTAGGGAAGTTATGTGTCTCTGCTTTTAATGAGATCACAGAGTCAAACTCAGTCTCTGCGTAGAAGTCAGGCTTGTCTGCTGATTTAGGAGCAAACTGAGTTACCTTAGGACCTTTTACGAAAGCAACGTTATCTTTATAAGCCGAAACAATATCATTAGGATTTGTCTCAGATGTTTTTCTAATTAATTTGAATAGGGAAGTAGGTTGTTCTTCTCCATCAATGATGAATGTACCATTAAATATCTTGTGACGACAGTGCTCAGAGTTAACTTGAGAGAATCCGAATACTTCAGAGTCAGTTAACTTACGTCCAAGTTTAGTAGATAATTCATTTAGGTAAGTAATTTCTTCTTCATTTAAAGCTAAACCTTCTTGTGCATTGTATTTAGCGATGTCTTCAATGTAGTTAATTGCTTCAGGAGCAATGTTGATAGTAAAGATGTCTTGGTGAAGTGCATCAAACTCTTGTAGTAACATAGGGTCAAATGCGTCACTGTCTTCAGCTTTTACAAACTCTTCAATACGGATAATTCCATTGATCCCCATATTTTGAGTAATCTCTACTGCATTCGTACTCCATGGAGTAACCATCGTAGCGCGTGGACCGACAAATTTAGCATTGATTGTTTTCTCGTTAATGTGCTTGGCATTGCCAAATAACCAATTTAACTTTTGGATATCTTCATTAGATAAGTTGTTCTCCACTTGTACAGTGTAGAACTTTCTCGAAGGGTTTTCGAAGAAATGAATCATTACGTTAAGAATATTTAGTTGTTGTTGTAATGCACAAAAATAGACTAAAAAAACAAGATTTTAAAACTTAATATTTTACTCTTAATTTTTAATTCAATAAACTCATTTTAACAAAGAAAGATTATAGACAACTCTATAATCTTTCTTTGTTATGATTTGATATCATTTCTTAACATCCATAGTTTTACATATCTAAGGAAGGTTGCGTAACTGTTTAAAACAGATAATATTAATCCTGGTACACCATCTCTAAATCCTTGTTGAATAAAATAGTGTTTTAAGAATCTAAACGCTGGTTTAAGAATAAAATGATATAGAGTTAATTTACCTGTTCGTTTATTATAATCCTCTGCTTGTAGAGTTGCATATTGATTAAGTTTTTGAATATGAATGTCAAATCCTCTATATGTATTATGATATAGTTTATTTTTTAAAAAGCCTATAGTGCCATCTACGACTAAGTTCTCATGAACATAGTTTTTATATGAACATTTGTGCTTATTAAATAGACGGATAACTTTGTCTTTCTGATATCCAGAATAATGTATAAGTTGATTAAAGAAGTAGTTCGATCTATATACCCAATAAGCTTCGTGATTATTTATGTTATCGTTATTTATCAGGACTTGTATCTCTTGTTTAAGGTCTTCTGTTAATTGTTCATCTGCATCTAATAATAATATCCAATCATTTTTAGCATGAGGTATAGCATAATTCTTTTGATTCGAGAAGTTGTCAAATTTGCGTTGTATAACTTTTGCCCCTAAGCCTTCAGCAATGCTTACAGTATTATCTTGACTATAAGAATCTATAACTATAATTTCACTTACAATGTCTTTAGCAGATAAAATACACTGTTTAATCTTGTCTTCTTCATTTTTAGTCGGGATTAAAAGAGTCAATTTATTGATCATTGTAATAATTTAAATGATGAATGTATTTAGTAATAGTAACAGAATAAAAGCTGCTTTATTGCTTATGCAAGTTAATTAATTTAGTATATTTCATAAAAGAAAAGAAAGATTGAATTAGAGCAAATGCAAGACCATCTATTCCATTAAAAATTCCTTTTTTAAAGAAATAACATCTAATGAAGGCTACAATACCGTTTAAAATAGGTTTAAACGAAGAAACTTTTTTGCCTTCATCAAAAAG
Source organism: Myroides sp. C4067 (assembly GCF_038039665.1). Classification (NCBI taxonomy): domain Bacteria; kingdom Pseudomonadati; phylum Bacteroidota; class Flavobacteriia; order Flavobacteriales; family Flavobacteriaceae; genus Myroides; species Myroides sp. C4067. The sequence goes on along the minus strand of NZ_JBBPHJ010000017.1, from coordinate 49,498 downwards.
TTGTTGAGCAGCCCAAGTAGAGTATTGATTTTTTTTGTCTATAACTTGTTTATAAGAGCTCCATCCATAGTGTAAAATATGGACGTTGATGCTCTTTTCATTTGTTGCTATAATATGTTGGTGAGCCATATGATCTGAAGGATAGGCTGTTTTTTTATTAAAAAAGCGAATCTTTGAATCAGGATACCACCCAGAGAAGTTAATTAACTTATTTCCTAAAAAGTTTTTGACTCTGAATTTATAAGCATCATAAGTATTATTCTCATAAGATTTTTTCGAAATGAAAGTTAATGCATCTTGATCCAAAAATTCATCAGCATCTAAGTTCATAATCCAATCGTTTTTACAATATTGTAATCCATAAGTTCGCTGGGGACCGTCGCCTAGGTATGCTTGAGAATAAACTTTAGCTCCTTTATTTTTAGCTATTTCCACTGTTTTATCTGTACTATTTGAATCTATAATGATTACTTCTTCACAATATTGAAATAATGAATCCAAACATTTTCCAATGTTTTTTTCTTCGTTAAATGTTATTACAAGTCCACTAATTGCCATGATTTATTTGTTCTCTAAAGATAATTGTTAAATGTAAGGTTATTATAATATTATTTCACAGTCAATTGATTGTTTTTAACTCTAGAATTAAAGGACTGTATATATGCTTTGATGAATTTTTCCATCTCTTCTCTTTTTGCAGCCTCTGTATTCATCAGGTTTTGCTTTAGTAGAGGATCTTTTTTCCAGTTGTATAGACCTAAGGTTTTCTTCCCGTCAAAAGCTAAGTAATAATCTCCTTTTTCATAGTTATAGATATTATCTAAGTAGTTTACTACAAAGTCTTGATCAGATTTATAAGATTTACCATAAGTAATAATCTTAGTATTAATCTGTAGATAGTCCAGTAAACTTGGTAGGATATCGATCTGTTGGAAGTTCTTCTCTACTTTTTCAGTTGTTATACTTGGGTCATTAGGAGCAAAGAACAAGATAGGAATACGGAATTTACCTACATTCGTTTTCCATTCATCTTCTATAGGTTCTGCACAGGTATGGTCTGCAGTAATAATAAAAATAGTATTGTTATACCACTCTTTATTTTTTGCAGTTTCGAAGAACTTTTTAAGAGAATAATCAGCATAGGCGATTGATTCGTGGATGTCTGCTTCTCCTTTAGGGAATTTACCTTTATACTTCTCAGGGATAGTATATGGGTTATGTGACGAAATTGTGAATAGAGTAGTAAAAAAAGGTTTCTTGAATCGGTCTAATTGTTTGATATAGAACTGTAAAAACTCTTCATCAAATACACCCCAAGTTCCGTCAAATGCATCAGGGCCTTCGTATTCATTCTTTCCATAATATTCATCAAAACCTGCTACATTAGCATATTGATCGAAGTTTTGACTACCGTTGAACGCACCATGGAAGAACGCAGTGTGATATCCATTTTCTTTTAATATTTTAGGTAGTGTATATACGTCGTTTAATGCATAGCTAGACGAAATAAATGTTCTATTCATTAAGCTAGGAATACTAGAGATAGACGATGGTACAGCATCGATAGATACTTTACCATTAGCGAATGCATTTTCGAAGAAATGACTATTCTGCGCTAGCGAATCCATAAATGGAGTCAATCCTCTATGCATCGTTTCTCTACCGAAACTTTCAACGATTAACAAGACAACATTCTTTTTATTAATACTGTCATATTTGAACTCTTGTACAGGATTAAATACCTGGTCTAGTTCAGCTTCAGTATAGAAGTTTACCTCTTCTAAGTTTTCGTTTCTTCCCATTGTTTTTAATACAGAGAATGGAGTGTTTAAGACTAGAGCTGTATTTTTTAATCCTCCATATTGAGATGCATCTACTAGACGAATAGGTTTGCGTTGTAATCCCCCACGACCTAATACTAGCATGATTCCTATTACTAATACCATCACGACAGTATCTTTAATATTGAATTTACTGCTTTTGATTTTGTAATCTATCTTTCTGTATATCAACCAGAATATTACGAAGGATAAGAACATATAGACTGGTATCCACCAGTAGTCTACAATGAAATTCTTTAATAATCCTGGTAATTCTTGTTCCATACCAGAGGCAGTGATAAAGGCATAAGAACTACGTCTACTGATAAATCTAAAGTATTCGTAGTCTACAAAGTTTAGACATAGTATGAATATATTCACTAAGTAGAAACTGTAAAATAAGAACTGTTGATATCCTTTGTTATTTTGAAATTTACCAGGGAATAAGTGTAATAAGGCGAATGCCATATTAATAAATCCTAGTGCCGCTAAGTCAAATCGAACACCCCCAAGAAATATATTTAAATCCCAAGGATCTAATAAGTGTGAATTGTAAAAATAGAAACCTACTCTACATACTTGATAAAAGAAGAAGATTAAAAGAAATCTTTTAAAGAATAGGATACAATTTTGAGAAAATAATTTACTCATAATCAATAATAAAAACTTTTTTTAATAAATAAAAACAGAGCACAAAAGTACTCTGTTTTATGATAGTAATGGTATATTTAGTATTTATACAGCTACATTATATTCTCTTAAAGCATCGTTTAGAGATGTTTTAAGATCTGTAGATGGTTTTCTCTGTCCGATGATTAACGCACAAGGTACTTGGAACTCACCAGCAGGGAATTGTTTTGTATACGAACCAGGTATCACTACAGAGCGCTCCGGTACATATCCTTTTATTTCTTTAGGAGTATCTCCTGTTACATCTATAATTTTAGTAGATGCTGTTAGTACTACATTAGCACCTAATACAGCTTCTTTCCCTACGCGAACACCTTCTACTACGATACAACGCGATCCGATGAATGCATTGTCCTCAATAATAACAGGCGCAGCCTGTAGAGGTTCTAGTACTCCTCCGATACCTACACCACCTGATAAGTGAACATGTTTACCTATCTGAGCACAAGATCCAACAGTAGCCCATGTATCTACCATCGTTCCTTCATCTACATAAGCACCTATATTCACATAAGAAGGCATAAGGATAACACCTGATGAGATATAAGCTCCATGACGAGCCACAGCATTAGGTACTACTCTGATTCCCTTTGCAGCATAATTCTTCTTTAGAGGCATTTTATCGTGGTATTCGAAGATACCAGCTTCTAAAGTTTCCATCTTTTGAATAGGGAAGTATAGCACTACTGCCTTCTTTACCCATTCATTGATTTGCCATTCTGTTCCCTTAGGTTCAGCTACACGCAATTTACCACTGTCAATCAGCTCTATAACTTCACGAATAGTATTTTGAGTGTTTTGATCTTGTAATAGTGAGCGGTCGTCCCACGCCTTTTCGATTACTTCTTGTAAGTGCGTCATCTGTATTAGATTGAGGTTTGTTAATATATAATTATTGAATGGCTTTGATTACTGCCATTAAGTCTTGTTCGGCTAATCCTTGTTCACTTGCTTTTGCATACGCTTGTTCAGCAGCTTGTGTCAGTGCAGTATTCCATCCTGCATCTTGTGCTAGGCGAATGTCCTTTAGCATAAATTTTAGTGGAAATGCAGCAGGATAGTTATCTTCTAGTATAGCAGGGGTCTTTATCTTACTCATACCAGAGCCACATGCACTATCATTTACGATAGCAGTCATCATCTCTCTATTTATTCCATTCTGTTCTGCGTATAGTACAGTCTCTGCTAGCCCTTGTACTACTACAGACATATAGTAGTTAATTGCTAATTTAGCTTTGCTACCACTACCTGCCGTTCCTAAGTAATAATGGCTTTTACCCATTACTTCAAAAAGAGGTTCGCAAGTCAAATGATCTTCTAGATCACCACCCACTAAGAATAAGAGTGTACCATCTATCGCAGGTTTTACACTTCCTGATACAGGAGCATCTAGATAGAAAGCCTCTTTCTCTTGTACTTGTTGGTATAGTTTTTCAGCTAATGTAGGCGATATTGTACTACTGTTAACGAATGTTTTTCCCTTTAGATCCGTAGTGAGAATTTGCTCAAAAGTACTTACTACTATTTTATCATCAGGCAGTGTTAGAAAGATAATATCTGTCTTAGCGATAAAGTCTGTAAGATCTTCTATAGGAGTAGCTCCTTCAGCGATAAGTGGAGAAGTCTTAGAGTTATCTCTTCTATAGAAGTTTAGTTTATAACCTGCCTTTAAAAGATTGTGCGCCATAGGGGTTCCCATATTTCCTAATCCTATCCATCCTATTGTTTTCATATCTTTTATTTTTTGTGTTGAGGTTATTTTAATGATAAAGCAAATATAACGATATTTTTTTTTGAGAGTCGTTTCTCATGCTATGGAGTTACAGATTTTATACGAATAAATGTAGTGAGGCAATGAGGTACAAGAAGTATCAAAAAACGAAATTATTCTAAATAACTTTCTATTTTTGCCTATCAGCTAGACTAGAAATGAAGAATATTAAATGGGAAACCTTAGATCGCTTAAAGAATAGTTTCAAAGAATTAGAGACTCAAGAGCACTATATCTATATGCCATTTATTAATCTAGCATATTATCCGGCAGAGCCATATCGGTCTAATTATTATGGAATAGGGCTCTTAGAAGAAGGAGAGATTACCTTCTATATCGATCTTACAGAGTATACTATCAAGGGGCCTGCTATCATTTTTGCAGATACTACATCGATTAAAAGATGGGATAAGACACGTCGTACCTATGAGATGACGACTATCTTATTCTCAGAAGATTTCTTACAAGATAAGTTAGTAGAGAATAATGTACTCGCTTCTTTTTCGGATTTATCTAGTCTAGGAGGTTGTGTCACACAGTTAGATTCTAAGGAGTTTGAGAGTTTTAAAACCATGTTTAAGGTCATAGATCTCTATCATAATTCGGATAACTCTTTTCATACAGAGGTCATCAGAGGAGTAATCTACAGTATGATTAACGAAGTAGCGTATCTGTATGAGAAATATGGTAATGTGACCAAAAGTTTACATAAACTAGCTCTCAAGTTTAGAGAAGCGGTAGGTAAGCACTGTAAAGAACACAGAAGTGTACAGTACTACGCTGACTATCTCCATGTACATCCTAAATATCTAAGTCAAGTAATCTCATCAGAAACGGGACTGACTGCTAGTGAGTGGATCCAAAATCAAGTCGTCTTAGAAGCTAAAATCTTACTACAAGACCAAAACCTCTCTATAGGTATCATCGCAGAGATACTTCACTTTAGCGACCAGAGTACCTTTGGCAAATACTTTAAAAAGTATAGCAGTATTAGTCCTAGTACTTATCGTCACAGTCTATAAGAGGAATTACTTATCAGAGTGCTATCACCTTTTTATCGATAATAGTATTGCTTTTTTATAGTGTATCCCATTTTTGTTATAGGAGATAAGAAGGTGTTGCCAATCAATAAAAGTCTATTCCTTGCCTGTATCTAGTTCTCTATTTTATTAGCCTATTTATTGAATGTTGTGAATGATCATTAAGTGATTTATCATTTAGTACTGTGTTTTTCTCCAAACGAAATGATTGGAAAATAATGGGAGAATAAAAGAAGCATCCCTCGACAAAGACCATCTTAGCTCCATCATTTTCGAGGTATTCTCCATGTATTGTCGAAGGAATTAGGATGAATGCTAGATTATATAAGGGATGGTAGGGGATAGTACTTCATTGAATAAAAAACGAAATAGATAGTAATGTGTTGATTACTATATTGTTGGTTGTTTTTGCTGTTTAAAAAAAGTGAATCTCTTTTTTACTATTTATGGCTAGAATTAGCCTAATAGAGTGCTTTTTAGAAAAAATAGAGCTTAAAAAAGTGTTTTATTGCTATAAATAGGTAGTAATAAGTAGATGATTTTAAAAAAGTGTTTCCCATTTTTTAAGAACTATAAATAGAAGGGATAAGTGGCTGAAACTTACTTATTGGCTAAAATTAACTTATTTAGAACGATTATAGTTAAATGTTTGAAATCCGACATTTTGAACATCTATACCGTGTTATAGTGCTTGTGTGCTAGTGCTCATTGATGGAATTTTGCCTCATGTTAATAGTAGCCTAATGGCTGTGTATTATATTCTTTTATAAGCTAGGGCATAGTGCGGTAGGGAAGAGAAATAATGTGTTTTGTACTTAAGGGAGATACTTCTTGATTTCTATAATCTTACCTTTTGACTAAAAAATCTACTTTTTACCCCTTTACCTCATTTTGTTTAGATAATACATTTGCTACATGTTTAAATAGAAATAGTGCTACTACTTAACGCAATAGTTCAATCAATAATAAATAGTTAAAGATGAAAAAAACATCTACTTTTTTAGGTCTTACTACAATCGCCTTATTATGGGCATGTCAAGATAAAAAGCAAGAAGGAGAATGGGGAGGAGACAGTCAAGTCGAGCAGTATCCTGTACTTTCAATAAAAGCGGAGCAAGCTAATTTATTTACAGATTATCCAGTGGTGTTACAAGGGATAAAAGATGTAGAATTGCGTCCAAAAATTGATGGTTTCGTTGAGGCAATCTATGTGGATGAAGGGCAAACAGTCAAAAAAGGGCAACCCTTATTCAAAATCTACGCTCCACAATATCACGAAGAGAGTGTGGCAGCGGTGGCTTCGATAAAAAATGCAGAGGCAGAGTTAAACAACGCTCGTATGCATGTAGCTAAAGCTAAACCACTAGTGAGTGAAGGTATTATCAGTAACTATGAGTTAGAGTCTGCAGAGTATGCATTAAGAAGTAAAGAAGCACAACTAGCACAAGCTAAAGCTAACTTAAATAGTGCACAGGCTAATGTGGGATATACTCAGGTGGTAGCTCCCTTTGATGGAGTTATAGGATTAATCCCTTATAAAGTGGGAGCACTGGTAAGTAGCGCTTCACCAGAGCCTCTAACTACAGTATCTGAGATAGGAAGTATCAATGCTTATTTCTCTATGAATGAAAAAGAGTTTATCGACTTTATGCAAAAAGGAGGAGAACAAACTCTAGAACAGAGACTCGCGAGTATGCCTGAAGTATCTCTTTTATTAGCGAATGGAAGTGAATACAATCAGAAAGGGAAAATAAATACAGTGAGTGGACAAGTAGACCCTCGTACTGGAAGTGTGAACTTCAGAGCTGTGTTTACTAATCCACAGGGAATATTGAGAAGTGGAAATAGTGCTACCATTCGTGTACACGAGAGTGTAAGCGAAGCTATTCTAGTTCCTCAGAAGGCGACTTTTGAAGTGCAAGGGAAGCGTTTTATTTATGTGGCTAATGCAGAGGGTGTAGTGACTAGCACAGAAATTTCGGTTATGGAGAAGGTGCCTTCGAGTCAATACTTCGTAGTGACAAGTGGGTTAAAACCTGGAGACAAAATCGTAAGTGCAGATATAGGAGGACTACGTGAAGGAATGAAGATTAAAATGTAATAGAGAATAGCATTATGTTGAAAAGATTTATAGAAAACCCAGTGTTATCTACCGTGATATCTATCATTATAGTAATACTAGGGTTGTTAGGACTATTCTCATTACCTATCACACAGTATCCTGAGATAGCACCGCCTACAGTACAGGTGACTGCTAACTACCAAGGGGCAAATGCTGAGGCGGTAATGAAGAGTGTAATTATTCCATTAGAAGAACAGATTAATGGAGTAGAGAATATGGCGTATATGAACTCAAAGGCGAGTAATGATGGTTCGGCTGTTATTACCATTACTTTTACACAAGGAGCAGATGCTGACATGGCAGCTGTGAACGTGCAGAACCGTGTGAGCCAAGCCATGAGTCAATTGCCAGAAGAGGTAATAAAACAAGGGGTGACTACAACCAAGAGATTGAGTAGTGAGATATTCAGTTTCTTAATGTATAGCTCTGATAGTAGATATGATCAGGCATTCTTAGAGAACTATGCTCGTATCAATATTCTGCCTAAGATCAAGCGTATCAATGGAGTAGGGGATGCCTCTATCTATGGAGGGCGTGAGTACAGTATGCGTATCTGGTTAAAGCCAAATGCAATGGCTTCTTACGGACTTACACCAAGTGATATCGTACAAGCGTTACAAGAGCAAAACGTAGAGGCAGCACCAGGTAAGGTAGGAGAGAATAGCAGACAGAGTTTTCAGTATGCTTTAAAATACACAGGTCGATTAGAAACGCCAGAAGAGTTCGGAGATATTATTATCCGTTCTAATGGTACAGGTAAGATATTGCGTCTAAGTGATGTGGCAGAGATAGACTTAGGAGCCTACTCGTATGCGATGACCATGACTGCTTATAAACAGCACGGTACTTATATCGCGGTAAATCAGGTGGCAGGGTCTAATGCCCATGAGATTATTAAGCAATGTGAAGAATTATTAAAAGAAGCAGAAAAAGACTTGCCTGCGGGGGCGAAATTCGAAGTATATGCGAATTCTAATGATTTCTTATTAGCCTCTATTGATAAATTGATAGCGACTTTAATAGAAGCATTTGTATTAGTGTTCATAGTAGTATTAGTGTTCTTACAGGATTGGCGTTCTACTTTGATACCAGCTATAGCGGTACCAGTAGCTATCGTAGGTACGTTCTTTTTCTTGAATTTATTTGGCTTCTCTATTAACTTGTTGACTCTTTTTGCTCTAGTACTGTCCATCGGTATTGTGGTGGATGATGCCATCATCGTAGTAGAGGCAGTACACGCCAAGCTATATGAAGGAGCAGAGACAGCGAAGAAGGCTACAGTGAGCGCGATGAATGAGTTGACTACAGCTATTATTTCGATTACGTTAGTGATGTCAGCTGTATTCGTACCTGTTACATTTATCGAAGGATCTGTAGGAGTATTTTATAAAGAGTTTGGTATCACATTAGCTGTCGCTATTTTGATTTCGGCTATTAATGCCTTGACCTTGAGTCCTGCGTTATGTGCTATTATGTTGAAACCTGAGACAGGTATACACGAGGAGAAAAGAGGTTTTGTCAATAGATTTAAATCAGCTTTTAATAGTTCATTTGACAGAATGACTAATCGCTATGTAGGTGTATTAGGCTTCTTGAATAAGAATAAATGGTTGTCGTTAGGAAGTATCGTTGTATTTGGTGCCTTGTTTGTATTCTTAACGAAAACGACACCAACGGGATTTGTCCCTAACGAGGATAGTGCTTCTATCTATGGTAATATTATCTTAGCTCCTTCTACTTCTCTTGAAGAGACTGAGCGTATCTCTAACGAGATCGATAGTATCGCGATGAGCATACCTGAGGTGAAGTTCACTTCACGACTAGCAGGTATGGACTTCTTCAGTGGGAATGGTAGCTCGTATGCTGTAGAGTTCATTAAGTTAAAACACTGGAAAGATCGCCCAAATCCAGAGCAAAATATTCACAGTGTAGTAGGACAGTTATTTGCTAAGACAGCGCATATTAAGGATGCTAATGTGGTATTCTTTGCAGCACCTACACTACAAGGATTTGGTAACAGTTCAGGATTCGAAGTACAGTTACAAGATAAGACTGGTGGAGATTATAAGAAGTTTGAAGAAATAATAGGAGGATTCTTAGGAGCGTTAAATCAACGTCCTGAGATTATGTATGCCACTTCGTCTTTTAATACGAACTTCCCACAGTATGAAGTGTCTGTCAATGTAGCAAAAGCAAAAGAGGCAGGGGTAGGGGTAACAGAGATTCTGACTACACTACAAGGGTATTTAGGAGGTATTTATGCAACGAACTTTAACCGCTTCGGTAAGCAGTATAAGGTGATGATACAAGCAGATCCTAATTTCCGTGAGAATAAAGAGGCTATCGATAAACTATATGTGAAGAATGAGCAAGGAGTAATGTCTCCTATCACAGCCTTCATTGATCTGAAGAAAGTGTACAGTCCAGAGTTCTTGACGCGCTTTAATTTGTTTAACTCAGCTTTCGTGAATGGTAGCCCTAATCCAGGTTTTAGTTCTGGAGATGCTATACGTGCGATAGAAGAAGTAGCAGCACAGACTTTACCACAAGGGTATGGTTTTGAGTATTCAGGATTGTCTAGAGAAGAGAGCGGTAGTGGTAATCAGACTGTTATTATTTTTGTGCTGTCTATCTTATTCGTTTACTTCTTATTAAGTGCTCAGTTTAAGAGTTATATACTTCCATTGGCAGTGTTGTTCTCTTTACCGATAGGATTAGCAGGAGCTTTTATCTTCGCTAAGCTATTCGGAATAGAAAATAATATATTCTTACAGATTAGTTTGATTATGTTGATTGGTTTATTAGCGAAGAATGCTATTCTGATTGTAGAGTTTGCGCTACAGAGACGACAGTCAGGTCAGACTATTGCAGCGGCTGCTATAGAAGGAGCGCGTATTCGTCTAAGACCTATTCTGATGACTTCGTTTGCTTTCATATTTGGATTATTACCACTGATGATGGCGACAGGAGCAGGAGCATTGAGTAATAAGTCAATTGGTACAGCAGCAGTAGGAGGAATGTTGATTGGTACACTGATCGGGGTATTAGTTATTCCTTCATTATTTGTTGTCTTCCAGGCGTTACAAGAGAAAATAAGTGGAGCTCCTGTATTAGAAGAACAAGAGTAAGTGTAATTATAAAGTGAGAAACGTATAAGTGTATCTAAGGATGCGCTTATACGTTACACAACGACTTAAGTCAATGTGATAAATCAGAAGAATCATGAAATGGACATATAAAATATATATAGGTGCTCTGGCTATAGGGATGTTGGCCTCATGCCAATCCACACAGAGTTATCAGCACTTAGATATTGCTGTAAAAGAGCTCTATCGAGATACCCAAGAAGGGGACACATTAAGTATAGGTATGATGCCTTGGCAAACTTTGTTTAAAGATGCAAAGCTACAAGAGCTAATAACAGAAGGAATAGAAAATAACTTAGACCTAAAGATAGGGATAGAAAGGCTACATGCTTCAGAGTCGTTATTAAAACAATCTAAAGCTGCGTTCTTACCTGATTTAAGTATAGGAGGAGGAGTGAAAAGATCAAGATTATCTTATCCTCAGGGGTTTGGTTTTGTAAAAAATGCTACGCAGTATGATGTATTCGCTAATACTTCTTGGGAAATAGATGTATGGGGGAAATTAGCGAGTAGCAAGCGTGCCGCTTATTACAGAATGTTACAGTCTGATGCAGGACAAAAGGCAGTACAGACTCAGATAGTCGCTCAGATAGCAGATTATTATTACCAATTATTGGCGTTAGATCAACAACAAACTATTATCGAAAAGACGATAGTGAATAGAAAAGTAGACGTTGAAACAATGCAAAAGTTGAAGGAGTCCAATGTAGTAACAGGTGCGGCTGTGGTACAGAGTGAAGCTAACTACTATGACGCTGAGGCTACACTACCTGGTGTGAAACGCCAAATCAGAGAAGTAGAAAATGCATTGAATGTTCTATTAGGGAAACCTGTAGGTACAATAGATAGAGCTAACTTAGCTGTACAAGAACTACCAATAGAACCAAGTATAGGGATACCTGCACATCTATTAAAGAATAGGCCTGATGTGATGGCAGCAGAGTATGAGTTGGCAGCCTATTTTGAAGATGTGAATGCGGCTAAGAGAGCATTCTACCCTTCATTAAATATCACAGGAGGAGCGGGATTCTCTAGTTATGAGTTTAAAGATTGGTTTACTTCTACAGGATTGTTTGCTAATATAGCAGGGGGCTTATTACAGCCTATCTTTAATGAAAGACAAAACAAAACGAGGTTAGAGATAGCGAAAGCGAGTTATCAAGAGAAAGCGTACAACTTTCAAAAAACTATGTTAGTAGCAGGGCAAGAGGTCTCTGATGCACTATATGCTTATGAAATGGCAGGTGAGCAATTGACTATGAGACAACAACAAGTGGATAAGTTAGCCTTAGCTGTTGATTATACAAAGAAGTTATTAGTGTATCATTCATCAACGAATTATACAGATGTATTGACTTCAGAACAAGCACATCTTTATGCACAATTAGCACATAGTAATGATCAACTATTAGAATGGCAAGCCATTATTAAGCTTTATAAAGCATTAGGAGGAGGTTGGAGAGAATAATTTTTTCCATTTATATATAAAGTAATGAAAGTGATACTATAGTGAGAACAATCTTTATAGTAGATTATTAATTACTTGACTCAATCTGTTCGTCGGCATTTTACTTTTAGATAGTTAATCATCGTGCTAATTTGGAAACTATTTATAAAACTGGATTATGTCAATAGATTGAGTCTTTCTAGACAAATAATCTTTGTCGATTTTTTACTACTTTTTAATTGAGAGAGCCACATCGTGAGATGTGGCTTTTTTGTTTTAATTGATTTCTTTTAATATTTAAAAAGAAATGTTGTGAGTGTTCTTAATTTCTCTCATCACAAAAGAACTATGTGTACTTCCTATACTATCTACCATGGCTAATTTATTAAATACAAAGTCTTGGTAATGCTTCATATCATTTGCATATACTTTTAGGATAAAGTCAAAATCTCCTGATATATTATAACATTCAACAACTTCATCTATAAGCATAATATCTTCAACAAATTTGTTATTAATAAGGCGTTCATGTTGTTTGAGTTTAATATTGCAGAATACAATAAAACCTTTATTTAGCTTTTCAGCATCTATTAAAGCGATATATTTCTTTATAAAACCTTCTTTTTCTAGTCGTTTTATTCTTTCAAATACTGGGGTAGCAGATAGGTTTACTTGTAGAGCAATCTCTTTTGTAGTCAGATTAGAGTTGTTACATAGTATTCGAAGTAGTTTTAAATCGGTCTCATCTAAGTTATGCATTAGAATAATATTTTGTTTTAGTGGTACCAAATGTAGTGATAATAGAATTAAAATCTGTTTAAATTATTAGAGTGGTTATTTGTTCTTAATTGTTAGGTGTGTAATGTGTTTATGTTCTGTAATTGTATCTTTGTTTAGAATTAATGAATTGTTCTTAAAATACTTCATCAAGCGAAAATAGGTTTTACTTAACTGTAGATTAAAAGGGAATCGTGTGAGAATCACGAGCTGTCGCGCAACTGTAAGTAACATTGAATATACTAGTCATATTATGCTCACTGATATAAAATCGGGAAGGGCGATTAGTGTAGTTATAAGTCAGGAGACCTGCCATTTTTGAATTGACAATGCTTTCGCGGTAAAGAGCTATAAGTCAGGTTTGATGCTATGTTACACTGTTTCTATATCATGTAGAGATGGTATTCTATAGCTATACCTTATCTTTTAGAATTTCCCCACTACCGCGTATTACATTAAGAAGAGAGAACTTTTTAAGTGATTAATTAACCATTTTAAAAAGTTGTGAAAATGCAAACACAAGTATTAGGCTATCCGCGTATTGGTAGCCAAAGAGAGCTGAAAAAAGCAAATGAACAGTATTGGGCTGAGAAAATTGAAAGAGAAGAGTTAGAGCAGGTTGCGCAAGCTATTCGTCATCAAAATTGGCAATTACAAAAGACAGCAGGTATTACATTAATTCCTTCTAATGACTTTTCATTTTATGATCAGGTATTGGATTGGAGTTTAACCTTAGGAGCTATTCCTAAAAGGTATCAGCCTCTCCGTACAAATGAAGGTCTGTCTTTACTAGATTTATACTTCGCGATGGCTAGAGGGTATCAAAAAGGTGGATTTGATATTACTGCTATGGAAATGACAAAATGGTTTGATACCAATTATCACTATATCGTACCGGAGTTTTATAAAGGACAGCAGTTTGAATTAACTTCATTAAAGGTAGTAGAGGAATATAAAGAAGCAAAGAAGATCGGTATAGAGACTAAGCCCGTTATCTTAGGTCTTGTTTCTTATCTATTATTAGGTAAGGCAAAAGAACAAGATTTCAATGTATTGAGCTTAGCAGATAGTTTATTACCAGTATATCTTGAAATAATAAAACGTCTGACAGATGAAGGAGTCCAGTATATTCAAATTGACGAACCTTTTCTAGTTCTTGATTTAACAGAAGAGCAGAAAACTGCAATCACATCGTTTTACAATACGATACAATCTACTTTTCCAGATCTTAAGGTAATTGTAGCTACTTATTTTGGAGGGTTAGAAGATAATGCTTCATTGGCATTGACATTACCAGTAGAAGTATTGCATATTGATCTAGTTCGCAATGAAGAGCAGCTAGAAGAGATACTTAATAAGGCTCCGTCTAGTTTAAAGTTGTCACTAGGTGTGGTGGATGGTCGTAATATTTGGAAGAACGATTATGAACAATCATTAACATTGATAGATAAAGCTATTGAACGAAGAGGGAAAGAGAAAATCATCATAGCGACATCGTGTTCATTACTTCACAGCCCTATTGATTTAGAAGGAGAAGTGAAATTAACAACAGAAATCAAGCAATGGCTCGCTTTTGCTAAACAAAAGGTTCAGGAAGTAGTAGACTTAGCTAAGTTAGCGAGTGTTGTAGATAGAGAGGGTATATTGGTTTATCAAGAGAATAAAATAGCTCAACACAATAAACGTACATCTACGCTTATACATCATGAAGCAGTAAAAAGACGCGTACAAGGAATTACAGAGCAAGATGCACAAAGAAAAGCTCCGTTTAGTACGAGACAACCCTTACAGCATAAAGCATTAGATCTTCCTTTATTTCCAACGACAACAATAGGTTCGTTTCCACAGACGACAGAAGTAAGACAGTGGAGAGCTAAGTTTAAAAAAGGAGAGCTTACAGCACAACAGTATGAAGATTTATTAAAACAAGAGACGGCTAGAGCTATACAATGGCAAGAAGAAATCGGGTTAGATGTATTAGTACATGGAGAGTTTGAACGCAATGACATGGTGGAGTACTTCGGAGAACAATTAGAAGGGTTTACATTTACTCAGAATGGTTGGGTACAGAGTTATGGAAGTAGATGTGTGAAACCTCCTGTTATATATGGAGATGTGTATCGCAGTAAGCCATTAACGGTATTCTGGTCTGCTTATGCACAATCATTGACTAAGCAAAAGGTAAAAGGAATGTTGACAGGTCCAGTGACGATATTACAGTGGTCCTTTGTACGAAATGATATTCCTAGGTCTGAGACCTGTACTCAAATAGCTTTAGCAATTAGAGATGAAGTAGTAGATTTAGAAAGTGCTAATATTGAAATCATCCAGATTGATGAACCTGCAATAAGAGAAGGCTTACCATTGCGTAAAGCAGCCTGGGATAGTTATTTGGATTGGGCTGTTAGAGCATTTAGAATTTCTGCTTCAGGAGTGAAGAATGAGACACAGATTCATACTCATATGTGTTATTCTGAGTTTAATGATATTATACAGCATATCGCAGCTATGGATGCAGATGTGATTACGATAGAGTGCTCTCGTTCACAGATGGATTTATTAGATGCTTTTGCAGCATTTAAATACCCAAATGAGATTGGACCAGGAGTATATGATATTCACTCTCCACGTGTACCTACAGAAGAAGAAATGTTGTATCTAATTAAAAAGGCAGAAAATTATATACCAACAAAACAATTATGGGTAAACCCTGACTGTGGACTGAAAACTCGTCATTGGGAAGAGACTGAAAAAGCGCTTATAGCGATGGTGAATGTCTCTAAAAAATTGAGAGAACAAAGTTTAGTAGAAGCTATTTAATAGAATAAGGCTCTTGTTAATCAACAAGAGCCTTATTTTTTTATGTTATTTTAGAAAGATAGACGAATGATCCTATCTAATTTATCCTTGTCTATATGAGGAGAGAATTCATTGTATAGTTCATGCTTAAGCAGTGATACGATAGCAAAGAAATCAGAAGTAAGCGTTAAGTAGTATTGTTCTACTTTTTCTACTGATTGATTTTCTGCTATTTTGATCTGATGACTTTCAGTCATTAGATTGCCTACGTGAATTAATATTTTATCAAAGGTCTCTGCTGAGGTATGCATTTGAAGAAAACCAAACTCAAAGATCAGATCGTGTAGGTTATTCACTTCTTTCTCTATTTTCTTACCTGTAGATAAGTGTGGACTAAGAGACTCTCGTTGTAAGATTGTGTTTAGTTGAGTCAAGAATTGAAAGAAAACTTCTTGTTTTTTTTCAAATACTAATAAGTGACGTTCTCTAGACTCTTCACTTTTAGTTTGCCCTTGTAATAAAAGAACAGTAATAATAGCTGTGATTACAACCCCTAATAAGGTGCCAAAGAACTGACCAGGAAGTGAAGCTAGTTCAAATATTTCAAAAGTTATGGCTACGATAAAGAAGATAATTGTACTCGTCACAATACCTACTCTTGGCCAATTGATTTTGTTTTTCATAATGTCTTTATTTAAAAAACGATGTAAGGGCTTGATGAATAAGAGTATATCCTTTTTTAAGAGATAGAAAAAAGAAAAGCTTATCCAGAATGAAATTACAATTATTTCTGATATAAAAAAGATTATCTTTTCTGATGTGTCTTTCTATAAGCCGACATACTCATCTCTTCGTGTTTTTTGAAGAACTTATTAGCATGACTCTCATCTGTAAACGTAAATTCAGAAGCTATCTCACCTATTCTAAGATCGCTAAACAGTAGGCGTTGCTTAATAAGTTTTAGTCGATAAGTAGTGATGTACTGTTGCATAGTCTCTCCACATTGGTTAAAGAAATAATTACCTATATAAGATGGTGCTAGACCAAACTCTTGTCCTATAACCTGTGCTGTTAATCGTTTGAGGTCATAGATGTTCTGCTGTATGTAACTTATGATGTCTAATACCTTTTGTTCTTTAGTGGTTAAGTTTTCAGGAATATAGTTCATTAGATTACGCGTAGCTATAATCATAATAGCATTGATATACTGACGTTGTAAATCGCAATTACACGTTTTAGTATTTTGGATACTGAGTATAAGACATTCTACTATTTTGTGAATGATATGTTTGTCTTCCTCATCTGTTATAATAGAAGTAGGTAGATGAGTAGCATAGTACAGCACGCATTCTAAGTGATTAATATTAGCAGCATTGTATTGCTTGATGTATTCATCATTCACGCGAATAACGACAAACTCTGATTGAGCTTTTAGGTCAAAAGAGTGTTTGTCTTCTGGAGTGATTAGATATAGGTCACCCATAGTTATTTTGCTTTTATTGCCATTTACAGTGTGTGTTCCTTCTCCTGAAATCACAAATACAAACTCAAAAAAATTGAATTGTCTGTTCTGTAGAGGACAAGAATCTACCTTCTCATAAAAGACCTCAAAGGGTTGATATATATTTTCTCTTGCCATGTATATACTGTTATTTGATTAAAATGTACCTGTATGATGGTGTTTAATCAGTTTATTTTTGTGTAAAAGTAATAATTATATGAAAGCAATTGTGTTAAATGAATTTGGAGGAGTAGAGAATCTTCAAATGACAGAGGTAGAGATACCTCTTATCAATAAAGAGGAAGTGCTAGTAAGAGTGAATGCGCTTAGCATTAATCCTGTGGATGCACTAACTAGATCAGGTACAGTAGGAATGTCTAAGATAGTGGGACAGTTTAGTCCTATTATTTTAGGATGGGACTTTTCAGGTGTAATAGAAGCAATAGGAGATCACGTACAAGAGTTTAAAGTAGGCGATGCTGTTTTTGGTATGGTAAACTTTCCAGGGCACGGCAGGGCTTATGCAGAATATATTGCTGTGCCCGTTAATCAGATCGCTTTAAAACCTAGTAATATTACTTATGAAGAAGCAGCTGCGTCTACCTTAGCGGCTTTGACTGCATGGCAGGCTTTTGATAGTTATGGTAAGTTAAGGCCTAATGATAAGGTACTAATACATGCCGCATCAGGAGGAGTAGGGCATTATGCTGTACAGATGGCTAAGCATTTAGGCGCTTATGTGATAGGAACATCTTCATTGAAGAATAAAGACTTTGTTTTAAACTTAGGAGCTGATGAGCATATTGATTATAGAAGTGTGCAGTTTGAGGAAGTAGTGTCAGATATAGATTTTGTCTTAGAGGCAGTAGGTGGAGACAATTTTCAGAAATCAGTAAAGGTGCTTAAGCAGTTCGGTACTCTTGTAGCTTTGCCATCAGGATATACAAAAGAAGATGAAGCATTGTTTAATGAAAAACAGTTACACGGAAGTTGTTTTATGAGTGTGTATTCGAGTGGAAGAGATATGAAAATCATAGCTGATCTCTTAGAAAAAGGCATTGTAAAAGCTCATATTAGTCGTGTTTTTGACTTTGAAGACATGGATAAAGCACATTTATATATAGAAAGTGGGAATACTGTAGGAAAGGTAGTTGTGTGTATTTCTTAAAATAAATATAATAATCAAACATAAAAGATGGTATAAATATAAAGTATATCATCTTTTTTTGTTTTTATATGTTTTGTTATTTAGTGTTTTGTGTGGTTATATTGTTGTTTTTTAAGTGTAATAATTAAATAATGTTAATTTTTTATATATTTGAATTTATGAATTTGTTTGATTCTCCTTGTTAACTATTCAAATAATCGTTAAACGTTTATGAAAAAAATAACCTTACTTATATTAATTGGCTTCTTGTCATTTTCTTGTAGCAATGATGACAATAGCAAGAATGATAAACCTAAAGAAGAGAAACCAGATTATCAACCTAAAATACTGATCCCTTTTGAAGAGCGTGGTTTATGGGGGTTCAGAGACCCACAGGCGAATGTAGTGGTAGTGGTACCTCAGTATGAAGCTGTAAAAGATTTTGACCAACATAAAATAGCTAGAGTAAAAAAGAGTAAGCTTTGGGGAATAATAGATATGCTGGGCAAACCTGTAATAGCTCCTACTTATAACGATATTAAAGATTTTAGTATACAGGGATATGCGACTGTGGTGAGATTAGAAAAAAGTGGAGTGATTAATACTAAGGGAGAAGAGAAGATAGAACCTTTATACGATGAGATTACAGGCTACTATGATAAGCAGTATGTAAAGGTGATGATAGAGCAGAAGTATGGTATCATAGATAAGGATTGGAAATTAGCAATCAAACCTTCTTATACTAAGATTCGCGATTTTGGAACAGAAGGAGTGAATGCAGATCACATCATCGTAGAACAGAATACAAAGAGAGGATTGATTAATAAAAACTGGAAAGTATTAGCGAATGCTAAGTATGACAGTATTACCAAATTTGATACTAGAGGTATAGCGATGTTAATCGATTCTTTAAAGATGGGGATGATTAACACGGAAGGAAAGATTCTAGAGCCTAAGTACGATGAGATTAAAGAGTCTAACGACGAGGCTGAAGTTACTTATAAAGTAGTTTTAAAAGAGAAATGGGGACTGTTAAATAAAGATTGGAAAGAAATTATAGCACCTCGTTTTGAGGCAGACTTTAAGATATTTGAGTTTGATAAATCAGGTTATGCCAGATTACATGTAGGGGAGAAGTGGGGATTCATTGATAAGAATCACAAGGTAATCTTAGAGCCTATATATGATGAGATCACAGAATTCGACGAACAAGGTTTTGCACGTATTAAAGTAGGAGAGAAGTGGGGAGTGATTAACAGAGAGTTTAAGGTATTATTAGCTCCAGAATATGATAATATAACCGTGTTTAACGCTGAGGGCTTTGCGCGTGTCAATCAGAATGGTAAATGGGGAGTGATTAATAAACAATGGAAAGTAGTGCTACCTGTGATATATGATAATATCGGAACTTTACTACCTTATGATATGACAATCTTAACACTAGATAGTAAACTAGGGTTAGCGAATAAGAATTGGGAAGTTGTATTACCTGTAGATTATAAGGATATCAATGTGACAGAAGACCAAGGTACGGTGAGAATCTACAATGATATACCAGGTATAGAAAGAGCTGTAGGGTTATTCCATCTAAAAACGTATAAACGTTTAGAACCAACCTATGAGCGAATAGATAATTATAACTCTTTTGGATATGCATTAGTACAAAAGAATGAGATATCTAAGAGTCTTATAGATAAAAACTTCGAAGAGCGATTAGATACTTATTATACAGAGATATATCCATTTAATGAAGCTGGAGTGTTTAAAGTACTTAAGGCTCCTTATTTAGGCGTATTTGACTCTAGAATGAATATGTTGGTAGAACCGACTAAATATACAGATATAGAAGAGTTCGCAGAGGATAATCATGCAGTAGTGTCTTTTGGCAATAAGAGCGGGTTAATTAATAGACAGTGGAAAGAAGTTCTAGCTGTAGAATATGATGAGGTATCTACGCCAGACAAAGAGAGTAATAGAAAGCTTACTATTCACACTTCTTCAGTGACAATGTATAATGTTTTTAATCAGAACGGAAAGACCTTAGAGGATAACTATAAAGAGATAAAGTTTGACTATGCAAACAAAGTCATTTTGTTAAAAGGGATGAATGATTTACATGGTTTTGCATCTGTTAATCTTGTACATATCACTTCTCCTGTTTATGAGAACGAGCTAGACTTCACCAATGCTCTAGTAGCTAGGATGAAACAGAATGGGGTATGGGGACTGATTAATAAACAGGGCATCATTGTTATAAACCCGATGTACGATCGTATCAGTGAGTTTAATAATGAAGGATATGCCTATTTAGTAAAAGGAGGTTTATACGGATTTGTGAATCATGTAGGGCTTACGACTGTGCATGCCAAATATGAAATACCGGATTATGCTTTGACAAAAGACAAGTTAGCAAAGGTGAGAGCGAATGGACTATTGACTATTGTTAATTATGAGAATGGGATAGAGTTATTTAAACCAGGTCAGTATACAGATGTAGATAACTTATTTAAAGGCTACGCTGCCTATTTAGAGAAAGGTAAGTGGGGCATAGTGGATAAGTTACAAAAGGTAGTATCAGTAGCGAAATATGATAAGGTAGAGCGCTTCACTAAAGATAATACAGCGCGAATTAGGCTGAATAACTATGTAGGGTTTATGAATGATAAAGGGGTAATCGTATTAGAACCGACTACATACAGTCATATAGGAGAGTTTAAAGATGGTAAAACTACTGCGATAAAGAATGGAGTAGCAGTAGTTATTGATATAAATGGAAAGGAAATATAGGTTTGTATAAAAAGCACTTTTGTAGAGATACAGAAGTGCTTTTTTATGGTAAAGAAGGCAGGATATAAGCTATAAAGAATGAAAATGAAGATATTCCTTTTTAAATAATGAAGATATTGTCTAATTACTTGAAAAATAGAATTAATCCATTGGCAGTTAATTTGTTATATTCCTATAAGTATCGTAAATTTAAAGTAATAAAAAGGTGACCTTTTTATATGTGTATTGTCTAACTAAAATCTGATTGTTATGAAACAAAAGGTTCCAGTTGAAGAGATTATGACTAAAGAGCTCATCACTCTTACTTTATCCGATAGTTTATATGATGCAGAGAGATTGTTTAAAAAACATAAAATAAGACACATCCCTATCGTTAAAGGGGATAAATTAATAGGAGTGCTAAGTTATTCTGATTTGATTAAAATCAGTTATGTCGATGTGGTCGAGGATGAGTCAGAAGACATGCCTTCTGTAGTCTATGACTTATATTCTATAGAACAACTAATGGCTAAAGTAGTGGTAAGTGCCTTACCTATAGCAACAGTAAAAGAGGTAACAGAAATACTGTCAAAGCAGAGCTATCACTCTATACCGATAGTTGATCAGCTAGGACATTTAAAAGGAATAGTGACTACTACGGATTTATTAAAGTACTTCTTAAAACAGTATTAGTGTCATAAAGATAAGATAGGTGTGACTCTATCAGGATAATATAAAGCAGGATAAATCGGTCGAAAAGAATTTATCTTAATATCTAAATGAACTTTATTCATCATTAGTTATGAATAGAGTTCATTTTTTTATACCCCCAATTCGTTTGGAAATACACATTTTGTGAATTTATAGGGTAACATGATGTTTTTATATAATACTTACAGATGTTTGTTGATACTATTTTATATATTAAGATATAAAAGTTTATTTAATGTATAAATGCTTAAAATAATAATAAAATATCATTTATTTTTGTGTTTTAATATGATAAGTGCTAATTTAGCTCATGTGTTACAATAGTATTACAAATATGAAAAGAAGAACAATGTTTGATTTTGCCAAAACGATATTAGAGAATGTAAGTTTTGATCCAAAGTTATTTTATAAGGAATTGCAAAAAGCAATTCAGAATTTATTACCATACGATTTAGATCAGTTAAAACAGTGGGTTAGTGGTTATGTTCAGGAAAAACCAGAACTACATCAATCCTTAGAATTACTGAACGCATAAGATAAAAGCACTTCCATAGGAGGTGCTTTTTTTATAAGATCAACTCATTGCATAAAATGAAATTATTGAAATATTTATTTAATAAAATTCAGTCAATTTATTCAAATTATGAGAATCAGATATTAATTGCTAAAATTGTATTAAAGTCTGAGGGAAAAACGGGAAATACTTTTCAAAATGACTATGTTTACTATGTAGTAAGATAAAAAATTACAGATATGAAAACACGTTTAATGTTTGATTTCGCAAAAACTATACTTGAGAATGTAAGTTTTGATCCAAAGTTATTTTACAAAGAACTTCATAAAGCTATTAATCAATTATTGCCTTATGATGTAGATCGCTTAACGAAATGGGTGAATGGTTATGTTCTAGAAAAACCAGAACTTCAAGAATCTTTAAATTTAATTAACGCTTAATTATAACTAAAAAGCACTTCATTCGAAGTGCTTTTTTTATGAGCGTTAGTGATGTACTTTCGATACATTATGTAACGATATAGTTCTTATCAGGTGTCATCAGCTCTGGTAGAGGCATTTCCGATATTTCACTTAGAGAATAAGCTATATTAGCACACATCTGATCTAGAGCAAGGTCGTTTTCTTCTTCTCCGAATGGCTCTGCTATCTCTGCTACTACAGCGTCTAGTGCGATAAAGGTATACGCTACGAAGGTCACAAAGAAGGGCATAGTCCAGACAATAAGATCAATTAATCCAAACGGAAGTATAAAGCAGTACACATAGACTGTCCTGTGTAGAATAACAAAGTATACAAACGGAATTTTAGTATGTACGATACGTTCACATGCACCTAATACTATGGATAGTTCATCGATATTCTTGTCTATCCTAGCTTGTGTGATAGTATCTAGTCTACCTGCACGCTGCTGTGTAGCTATCCATTTCGTTAATTCATTAAGAATATACGCAGGTTTAAATTTCTTAGTCAGCATTTCTTGATATACCTCTTCTTTCAGGTACTGACGTATCTCTTCATAGTCTGTCTTTTCTCTCAGTTGTTTATTTAAGAGATAGCAGAAAGCAATAATAAGTTTGATCCCCTCTTGTTTTTCCTTTTTAGAGAACGAAGGGCTTTCGTCTATATAGTTTTGAATCTGAAAAGCAAGCGATCTAGAGTGTATCACTAGGCTTCCCCATTGTTTCCTTCCTTCCCAGAAGCGATCATAAGCCGCACTATTACAAAATCCTAAGAATATCGCTAGCGAAATACCTACTAAGGCAAACGCTCCTACATTAAGTGGGATTATTACATCAGGGAATAGGTAATGAGCAAAATAGACAATCCAAGAGAATATAAAGATAGCCAGTAGCGTTGGAAATATTTTTTTAAGGACAGACCCCTTCCATATAAAAAGCATTTGTATGATATGCTTTTTGTGTCTTACTATCATATTGTTGAGTTTTGATATAAGAGCAAAGTTAGTTTGGGATTCAGTCTTAGACAAATAATCCTTGTGAAATTAATAAAAGCAATCGTTAAAAAATAGAATAATGGACTGACTATAAGGTTTGTGTAAAATAATATTGTTGTAATTAAGGGGTGAGGTACCTATACTTTAGAGGTATAAAAAAAGCTACTTATTGTAGATAAGTAGCTTAATATGATGTCCTCTAAAAACATCAAAACAACAATATTTTATATCTAAATGTATCTCTTCTTTAGAGATAGTACATAAAGATTGCATATAAATTGCTTTATATGTATGTAGTAAATATAGAAAAAAGTTTTGTTTTTAACAATTTTTTTGAACCTTTAATTGGATTTATTGGTATTCTTTTTTATAATAAACTATGAATCAGTAAAGTAAAATATGATTTTTTAATAGTTATATTGTATTATGTCTTATTTTGCATAAGATATAACTGTAAAATCGTTACTTTCGCATCAAAATAAATTTAAGATTTAAGTAAATGAGTAGTAAACACGACAAAGTAGAGAAGCCAATCACGTTATTCCAATCGCTAATTCCTGTTGTTATTTTAGTAGGATTATTAGCTATTAATGTGTTTGTATTCCGGGATGACGCCTTGTCTGGTACGAATCAGTTTATCTTATTAATAGGTGGTTCTATTGCTACTGTTGTGGGTATCTTTAATCATGTAAGTTACGATAAGGTGATCACGCAGATTATTAATAATGTTAGAGATACCTCTAGTGCTATCTTTATTTTATTATTAGTAGGAGCCTTATCGGGTACTTGGCTTTTAAGCGGGATTATACCTAGTATGATTTATTACGGGTTACAGATTTTACATCCCGCTATTTATCTACCAGCCTGTCTGATCATTACTTCTATTATATCTATAGCTACAGGTAGTTCATGGACTACATCTGCTACAGTAGGGATAGCGTTAGTAGGGATAGGTAATGCGATAGGGATGCCTATAGGGATGATAGGAGGAGCTGTGATATCAGGAGCTTATTTTGGAGATAAGTTATCCCCATTATCTGATACGACTAACCTTGCTCCAGTGATGGCAGGTACAGACTTATTTACCCATATCAGATATATGCTGTACACTACAGTACCTACTTATATCGTTACGTTAGTGCTGTTCTCTGTGTTAGGGGTATTATATGGTCATGGAGGAGATGTAGATACATCAGTGACTTTACAGGCTATAGCAGATACATTTAATATCACACCTATTTTATTTATAGTACCAGTATTTGTAGTTTTTTTGATCGTTAAGAAAGTACAGCCTATAGCAGCATTATTGATAGGAACACTATTAGGAGGAGTATTTGCACTGATTTTCCAGCCAGACATCGTAGTCGCAGTATCAGGTGGAGATACATTTAATTTTTATAATGCGTATAAAGGTGTTATGCTAGCACTGACTACAGATATCAGAATCTTGTCGCCATTAGAGAGCCTGAACGGCTTGTTTGAAGCAGGAGGGATGGCAAGTATGTTGAATACGGTTTGGTTGATTTTATGTGCTATGTTTTTTGGTGGAGCGATGGAAGCTATTGGAGCATTACAGAAGATCTCGATGGCACTGTTGAATATTGCTAATAATGTATTCGGGTTATTTGCAAGTACAGTAGCTAGTTGTTTAGCGATTAATGTGATGACATCAGATCAGTATCTATCTATCGTGGTACCAGGTAAGATGTTTTCTGACGCTTATAAGGCAAAAGGATTAGCACCAGAGAATCTGAGCCGTACATTAGAAGACTCAGGGACTGTGACATCAGTATTGATCCCTTGGAATACTTGTGGAGCATATCATTCAGGAGTATTGGGGATACCTACGATGACCTATCTACCGTATGCATTTTTTAATTATTTGAGTCCATTTGTGACCTTGTTATATGCAGCATTTAATTATAAAATTAGAAAGATAGTGAATAAGGCATAAGACATACCTTATATATTATAGAGAAAAGGGGCGATAAACTTAGGTAGTACTAAGCTTATCGCCTTTTTTCATTGCTTATTTTTTGATTCATTTTTGGAGTGGTCGACTTGTGATGGGAAGGTTATCGCATAGTGGTCGCATACTTTTAGCCCTTTTTTATGCGACCACTATGCGATAAGTATCCGATAAGTATGCGATCACTTCTGTAAAAATGAATAAAAGATGAGAAAATTAAAGACTTGGATGATGAGGTGGAAATTATTTTGTTATAGAGAAGCTAGGGAAGAAAGTGACGCAGAATAAATATGTAGATCTATAAAGGAGCTGATATACTATAGATTATAAAAATATTTAGGTTTATTAATATTATTATAACATGCTAAGATTTCCTAGTTCTATATAAAATGACTATCTTTAGACATGTCTAAACTAATCAATAGACAATGCAATGTAAGTATAGATTTTATTTATGTTAGAATAAAAAACAATAATCAAGATTAATAGATTATCGTATTTACTAGCCTTACATTTGTAAAAGAAATCAAGAAGGATTATTAACTTTAAAATAAATTATTATGTCTTTAGTAGGTAAAAAATTTCCAAACATCACAGTAGACGCAATGTCTGAAATGGGAGATGATTTAAGAATCAACATTTTCGAAGAAGCAACAAAGAACAATAAAAAAGTATTATTATTCTGGTACCCAAAAGACTTTACATTCGTATGTCCTACAGAATTACATGCTTTCCAAGCAGCTTTACCAGAGTTTGAAAAAAGAAACACTATGGTGATTGGAGCTTCATGTGATACTAACGAAGTACACTTCGCTTGGTTAAACACAGCAAAAGACAATGGTGGAATCGAAGGAGTTACTTACCCAATTATCGCAGATACTCAAAGAAACTTATCTTCAGTATTAGGAATCTTAGATGTAGAAAACGAAGTATATAATGAAGAATTAGATTCAGTTCAAATCGAAGGATCTAACGTTACATATAGAGCTACTTACTTAATCGATGAGACTGGAAAAATTTTCCACGAATCAGTAAACGATATGCCATTAGGAAGAAACGTAAATGAGTACATCAGATTAATCGATGCTTACGCTCACGTACAAACTCATGGTGAAGTATGTCCAGCTAACTGGGAAGAAGGAAAAGATGCAATGAATGCTGACAGAAAAGGTGTAGCTGAATACTTAAGCAAACACTAAGAAATAAACCAGGTTACTAACCCAAAATTTAAAAAAAATGCTTTTAGAACTAGATAAAGATAATTTACAAGAAATTGTAAATTCAAATGAAAAAGTGGTTGTTCAATATGCTGCATCTTGGTGTGGTAATTGTAGAATTATGAAGCCTAAATTCAAAAAATTGGCTACAGAGAAAGAAAACATGACATTTGTAATTGCAGATGCTGAGAACTTCCCTGAGTCAAGAAAGTTGGCTGATGTAAGCAATTTACCAACTTTTGCTACATTCGTAAACGGTAAATTAGTTAACCAAACTCAGACAAATAAAACTGAGGTGTTACAGGAATTAGTAAACGAAATTGTATAATTTCATAAATCTTATATAGAATGAAATTACCAGTGATAAGACAGTTGTCTCAATTCATTGCAGATAACGACCAAGATTATATTATAGAAACGCTAGAAGTATTAGAAAACCTAACTGAGGTGCCTTCTCTTAAAGATGAAGAACTAGATGTGATCGGTGAACTTATTTCTAATATGTATGGGGCTCTAGAGGTTCAGAAACTTGTAAAAGAAGGAGCTACCCAAAAAGAAGCGTTGAATACCTTTATGCAAAGAGTTTTAGGATCAATAGATAAATAAAACTCTCTTTATAAAATTTTTAAGGACTGTACTCTGAGTACAGTCCTTTTTTTGTTTTTAGGGTTAAATAAGTCTGTAGTCCAATTCTAGAAGACTGCATAGGAGTGCCTCATTGATTATATATTTATTACATTTAGGTTTTGCTAATATATCTATCAGTATTTAGCATTATATTCTATCGAATTTTACTTATTTTTGTGTAACCTAAAAAATAAAACAATATGGCGACTGTAACATTAAAAGGTAATGCTATCCAAACTATCGGAACATTACCAGGATTAAATACGAAAGCTCCTGAATTCAATTTAGTAGGAGGAGATTTAGCTGATAAAACATTGGCGAATTATAAAGGAAAAAGAGTAATCTTAAACATCTTCCCTAGTGTAGATACACCTACATGTGCTACTTCTGTAAGACATTTTAACCAAGATGCTTCTAAACTAGAAAATACAGTAGTATTATGTGTTTCAAGAGATTTACCTTTTGCACAAGGGCGTTTCTGTGGAGCAGAGGGTATTGCGAATGTAGAGATGTTGTCTGACTTTAGAGACGGACAATTTGGAAAAGATTATGGGGTGCTGTTTACAGACGGACCTTTAAAAGGATTATTGTCTAGATCTATTGTTATCTTAAACGAAGAAGGTACAGTAATCTATACAGAACAAGTGGCTGAGACAGCTGATGAACCAAATTATGAAAAAGCTATCGCTGCTTTAAAATAAGGGTTTTATATACATAGACTGCTAGTATGTTGTATGATTTACTAGCAGTCTATTGTTATAAAAAGAATTAGGTTGAAAACAATATAGCCATATTGTCAATAAAAAAGGAAATGGAAAAAGAAAATACAACAAAAAAGAAAACTACAAAATCAACGAGTACGGCCAAACGATTTGATACAACGATACATATCAATAGCCGATTCTTAATCACTATACTGTTAATCATCAGTGGTATCGCACTAACGTTGAGTTTTATATCCTATTTAATCACAGGGATAGAAGATCAGAGTAACTTAGAATTATTAGGTGATAGACAGGCTGAGGTGGCTAACTGGTTAGGTAAACTAGGGGCATATCTAGCTCACCTATTTGTATACCAAGGATTCGGAGTAGCGTCTTTCTTTTTTGCAAAGTTATTAGTTCATTCAGGTATTTATGCCTTTTTCACTATACCAGCTAGAAGAATCAAGAAAGTGATTTTCTGGGACTTGTTCTCGATGTTATTACTGTCTGTTTTCTTAGGTTTTTTCTGGAGCAGTAATCCTCTTTTAGGAGGAACAGTAGGGTATGAGTTAAATCTGTATTTTGTAGATTATCTAGGTACAGCTGGTACGGTATTGTTACTGTTATTCTTTGCGATTGCTTTTGCACTGTTTAGATTTAAATTATCACCTACTTCTATTCGTCAAGGAATAGAAGGGTTGCCAGCGTTCTTTAAGAAGTTTAAAAAGAAACATATAGAGACTCCTGCTGACTTCGATAATAATGGACAAGTAAATCAGGGAGATCCAGAGCCTGTAGCAGTAGTGAATAAGGAGGTAGAAACACCGTCTGCTAAGCAAGAAACACCTGTTAAAGAAGAAGATTTTAGTATCTATGAGCAACCTGTGTCTCCTAAGTCTGCTATAGTAGAACCTAAAAATATCAAACCGACGATAGAACATAGCTCTGAGTTAGTATTAGATCATAAAAATCCAAAGCCAAACGTAGAGAAGACAGAATCTGTGACTGCTAAGGAAGCAGGTGCTAATGACTTCGTTATTGAAGAAATAAAAGACGAAGGAAGTTTAGAAGAGAATCTAGCGGCTAGATTGGTTCAAGACTTTGGAGAGTTTGACCCTACATTAGAGTTGTCTAATTATCAGTTTCCTTCTATTGAATTATTGAAAGAATACAGTGGTTCAGGAATTACGATTAATCAAGAAGAGTTAGAAGAGAATAAGAATAGAATCGTAGATACACTGCGTAACTATAAGATCGATATTGCTCAGATTAAGGCGACTGTAGGGCCTACAGTGACGCTATATGAGATCGTACCAGAGGCAGGTATTCGTATTTCGAAGATTAAGAACTTAGAAGATGATATTGCCTTATCTTTAGCTGCCTTAGGTATTCGTATTATTGCACCTATACCAGGTAGAGGAACGATAGGTATAGAAGTACCTAATAATAGCCCTTCTATTGTATCTATGAGAAGTGTAATAGCTTCTCCTAAATTTCAAAGTGCTGAAATGGAGTTACCAGTGGCACTTGGTAAGACGATTTCGAATGAGACCTTCGTAGTAGATTTAGCAAAAATGCCTCACCTTCTGATGGCAGGGGCTACAGGACAAGGTAAGTCTGTAGGACTGAACGCTCTATTGACATCACTTCTATATAAAAAGCACCCAGCAGAAGTGAAGTTCGTATTAGTTGACCCAAAGAAAGTAGAATTAACTTTATTTAATAAAATAGAACGACATTATTTAGCTAAATTGCCTAATTCGGAAGATGCTATTATAACAGATAATACGAAAGTTATTAATACGCTGAATTCTCTGTGTATAGAGATGGATAACCGTTATACGCTACTAAAAGATGCAATGGTTAGAAACATCAAGGAATACAACGAGAAATTCAAACAGCGCAAGTTAAATCCTGAGAATGGACACCGCTTCTTGCCTTATATCGTATTAGTAGTGGATGAGTTTGCAGATTTGATTATGACAGCAGGTAAGGAGGTAGAGACGCCTATCGCACGTTTAGCTCAGTTGGCTCGTGCTATTGGTATTCACTTAATTATCGCTACACAGAGACCATCTGTAAACGTTATTACTGGTATTATTAAAGCGAACTTCCCAGCACGTGTAGCTTTTAGAGTTACTTCTAAAATAGACTCTCGTACGATCTTAGATCAGCAGGGTGCAGATCAGTTAATCGGTAGAGGGGATATGTTGTACACACAAGGAAATGATTTGGTACGTGTACAGTGTGCTTTTGTAGATACTCCAGAGGTAGAAAAACTAACAGAGTACATAGGGGCACAAAAGGCTTATCCAGAGGCTTATATATTACCAGAATATGTAGGTGAGGAGGGAGCTAGTAATTTAGATGTGGATATTAGTGAGAGAGATCCTCTGTTTAAAGACGCTGCAGCTATCATCGTTACAGCACAGCAAGGGTCAGCTTCATTGTTACAAAGAAAGTTAAAACTAGGTTATAATCGTGCAGGTAGATTAATTGATCAGTTAGAGGCTGCCGGTATTGTAGGGCCTTTCGAAGGAAGTAAGGCACGTACAGTGAATATACCAGATTTGATGGCTTTAGATCAGTTTTTTGATAATGAAGAAAACAACAATTAAAGAAATAGAATGAGAAAGATTATTGCACTTATAGGAATAGTACTATTTGCTTTTTCAGCAAATGCACAGAGTAGTCAACGAGCTAAGAATTATTTGTTAGAAGTAACGAAGAAGATAAATGGGTATGAGAATATCTCAATCGACTTTTCTTTTAATCAAAAAGGGGCTAATAAAGACTTCGATGGCAAAGGACATCTGGATCTAAAGAAAGACCTTTATAACCTGACATTTATGGGAATAAAGAAGATATATGATGGCAAGAAGATATATACTATCTCGGATGAAGATGAAGAGGTGACAGTCTCTAAGTTTAATGAGAAAAATGCAGATGGAATATTGCCTTCTCAGATGCTGACTTTCTTTAATCAAGGATATACATTTCAGTGGGATATTCTACAGAATGTAGATGGGAAGAAAGTACAGTATATAAAACTAATACCTACGGATAAAAAATCTGTTATAAAAGAGGTATATCTAGGGATAGATACGGCAACGAAAGATATCTATAACAAGATTCAAGTAAATAAAGACGGTTCTAAATCAACACTGACGGTTAATTCTTTTAAAACAAATCAGTCAATGTCGAAAAATCATTTTACCTTTACACAGTCGTTGTACCCTAATTATTACATCAACAATATAGATTAAAGATTTAAGTGAAATTACTTGACCGTTATATTTTAAAAAGCTTTATATCGACGCTGCTAACAGTGTTCGCTATTTTATACTTTATTTTTATCCTACAAGGGGTGTGGTTATTCATCTCAGAATTAGCAGGAAAGGATCTTGATTTGATCGTGATTGTTCAGTTCTTACTGTTCTATTCACCTAAGATGGTACCCTTGGTATTGCCCTTGTCAGTGCTATTAGCATCTATTATGACCTTTGGTAGCTTTGCAGAGAACTATGAGTTCGCAGCGATGAAGGCATCAGGAATCTCTCTTCAGAGAGCGATGCGTCCATTGTCTATATTCATATTTATATTAGCAGGAGTATCATTTTGGTTTGCGAATGATGTTATTCCAAAGGCGGAATATCGTTTTTTAAATCTTCGAAAAGAAATTATTCAAACAAAACCAGCTATGGCAATAGCCGCTGGGCAGTTTAATGATTTAGGACAGGTCAACATTAAGGTAGATAATAAGACTGGAGATAAAGGTCAGTATTTAGATAATGTAACGATGCATGTCAAGTCTAGTTCTGGATATGAAAATAAGACGGTGATTAGATCAGTAAATGGAGAACTAGAAACAGAAGAAACGTCTAATATCTTAAAGCTTCACTTATTCGATGGTAACTACTATGATGATGTAGTAGCGAAGAACTATGAAGAACAGAAGAAAGAGCCGTTTATCAAAACTTCTTTTGAAAAATATACGATGAATATTGATTTGAGTAGTTTTCAAGATGAGGGGAAAGATGAGGATAAGATTACCAATACGTATGGTATGCTGAATATAAAGGAGCTAAACTATACGATAGACTCTCTTCAACGATCTATGAATGTAGAGAAAGCATCTAATACAGATAACCTAACTTTGAGATTAGGAAATCTGTTGTCTATGGAACGACAACCTTCTAGTAATGATACTATTGCAAAAATAGAAATAGCGGATGCTGACTTAATAAAGGATTTTTCTTATGATAATCAGAGTAGAATCTTACAGTCAGCGATAGATTATACGAATAACATTAGCTTTAATACAGAGAGTAATGACCTTTCTATATTAAATCAAGTAAAGAAGATAAATGATCACTGGTTAGCTCTATACGAGAAGTTTGTGATTGCCTTTTCGTGTTTCCTGATGTTCTATATTGGAGCACCATTGGGAGCTATTATTCGAAAAGGGGGGATTGGTTTGCCAATTGTATTTGCAGTAGGTATCTTTATTACTTATCACTTTATAAATACTTTTGGAAGAAAGATGGCTCAGGAGGATGGAATTATCCCATTCTTTGGAGGGTGGATAGGATCTTTAGTTCTTACTCCATTGGCTATATATTTAACGTATAAGGCTACAAGGGATAATGGAGATGTTAGCTTTAGTCTATCGTTAGATACATTTAAAGATTTATTTGTTGCTTTAAAATCAAAAAGACAACAAAAAAAGAAATAATACAAAACAACAAAATACAACTATAATGTCACATAATCACATTCAATTAAACACTATCGAAGAAGCTATTGAAGATATCAAAGCAGGAAAAGTAATCATAGTGGTAGATGATGAGGATCGTGAAAACGAAGGCGATTTTATCGCTGCTGCAGAAATGGTTACTCCAGAGATGATCAATTTTATGGCCACTCATGGACGTGGACTTATTTGTGCTCCCCTTACTAAAGAGAGATGTCAAGAATTAGACTTGCATCCGATGGTAACTAATAATACTGTACTTCACCAGACAGCATTTACAGTATCTATAGACTTAAAAGGACATGGATGTACGACAGGTATCTCTGTACATGACCGTGCTAAGACAATAGAATCATTGGTAAAAGAAGAGACTACAGGAGAAGATCTTGGTCGTCCAGGACATATTTTCCCATTGATTGCTAAAGAGGGTGGTGTACTGAGAAGAACAGGTCATACTGAAGCTGCAGTGGATATCTCAAGACTGGCAGGGTTTAAACCAGCAGGTATCTTAGTAGAGATTTTAAATGAAGATGGTTCTATGGCTAGACTACCACAGTTAATGGATGTAGCGAAGAAATGGGACTTAAAAATTATATCTATTGAAGCTCTTGTGGCTTATCGTATGAAGCACGATAGCTTAATCGAAAAGAAAGAAGACTTCGAGTTAGAAACTAAGTATGGTACTTTTAGATTAAGAGCGTATCAACAGAATACAAATGGACAAGTGCATATCGCTTTGACTAAAGGGGATTGGAATGCTGATGAGGCTGTTTTAACACGTATTAATTCAACGATCGGTAATAATGATATCTTAGATGCCTTAAGTGGTAAATTAAGCATTCGTATGGAGAATACGTTTGCTAAGATTAACGAAGGGGATAAAGGAGCGATCTTATTTATTAATCAGGAAGATCACAATGCAAGTCTTTTAAATAGATTAGCTGTACTTAAAAACTCTGGAGCGAAGCTAGATCTTGATACACCTAAGTTATCAGGAGATGAAAAAGACTTCGGTATCGGAGCGCAGATATTACATGACTTAAATATTTCTAAGATTAAGTTGTTGTCTAATTCTGCTCAAGGCAAAAGAGTAGGGATGACAGGATATGGTTTAGAAATCACTGAATATATCAATTACTAATAGTATAATTAGTTTTTAGAGGTAGAATAAGAAGGTCTTGATAAGTTTTTTACTTATTAAGACCTTTTTTTATTTTTATAAATATTTCATGCCGAGAGAGTTAGTTTTATTGCTGAAAAAAAGTGTGTTTTTTAGTATATATTTTTTTGCAGAATTGAAGGAAGTGTCTATATTTGCACTCGCAATACAGAAGTAATGCAGACCACTGGAGAAATGGCAGAGTGGTCGAATGCGGCGGTCTTGAAAACCGTTGACTGTAACAGGTCCGGGGGTTCGAATCCCTCTTTCTCCGCAATAAATACTGATAATTAGTCAGTTAAAAGATAAACACCCAATTTTACACCCAAAAATGTAAAGTTGGGTTTTTTATTGCGCCATTCACAAAAAAATAGTCTTACTAAGTGTAGAATTTACAGAAACTAATTTTTTTAGCAATAAATATTGAGAAAATATCAATTGAGATGTGGTTTTTATGAAACTACCCCTTTTTTTTGTAAAAAAATATTGTTGGAAAATTTATATGGTCTTCACCATGACAAACAAGACTAACTTAACTTGCTGAAAAATTAGTAAATTTGAAGGTAAATATAGATATAGAGAATTATGCAAACACAAAAACCAGGATTATTTGGAGTAACACATTCAAATAGGGATTTTACACAAGCTGACACTTGGGGTAAGAACCAGTTTAATTCTTCATTTCCTGCAGGCTTGACCAATTTTCTTGCTTCAAAAAATTTAGACAATATTTATATTTGTCTTGACAAAGACCTCAAAGTAACTCATCAAAAAATATCAGCTGAAGAACTTTTTGGAGTTAATCCCAAATCAGACGATTTGTTTTTTTCTTTTGAAAGTCCATTTACACCTTACCAACAATTGGTTATAGGGTCTTTACCAAGAGTTGATTTAGTTACTCAACTACGAAGCAATGGGCAATGTTTAAAGCCAATTGAAGTAAAACTAACAGCTTTGCCTGATAATTCAACTTGTCATTTAAGCGAAGAATATTATAGTTGTGAAATTGTTATCAGACCAGATACTATTGTGTATTTAGCTTGTAGTATTGCTATAAACTTTAAGGATAAACAAATGGTACTTTCTCAACTTATCGGAAAAAATTTTGATGATATTTCCGATTGGTCAGATGGTTCAGTTGTATGGGCGTATATAAGTGATATGATAGCTACCATTGATAAAATTATTCTTTCAGTCTTAGATAAACAAGAACCAATTTTACTACAGCCAATTTGGAAAACAAATGGAAAATCTCCTAAATTAACTGATAATTGTTTAGATGTATTTGTTTGGAGTAATTTCGCTTTTACTCAATTGTTTTTAGATG
This sequence comes from Myroides sp. C4067, assembly GCF_038039665.1. NCBI lineage: Bacteria > Pseudomonadati > Bacteroidota > Flavobacteriia > Flavobacteriales > Flavobacteriaceae > Myroides > Myroides sp. C4067. Next base: position 14,036 of record NZ_JBBPHJ010000017.1, on the reverse strand, counting down.
TTGCTAGAGGTGAACTTTCTGTAAACAATAGAATTACAAGACAAATCAGAACAATTATTTGGTTATTTAAAATGCTCTACGATTTTTCAAGACAAGGGCAAATTAATCATCATAAAGTTATTGACGAACTTTCTTACAACACGAAAAATGATAAAGCATTTGCTGTAAGTGGAAGAGTTACACACAAATATATGTCTTGTGCAGAACTCACAAAACCAAGAATTGAAAAGAAAGACATCAGAAAAATTATTCTTGGTGGCGGACAAAATTTACTTAGTCCTGAAAGACGATTTGACGCAATTATTTACAACTCACCTGAATTATTCAAATAATGGAAATAGTAGATTTATTTTCGGGATGTGGCGGAATGTCTCTTGGGTTTCAAAATGCTGGTTTTCAAATATTGGCTGCTTTTGATAAATGGGAGCCAGCAGTAAAAGTATATAGAGATAATTTTGATCATCCTATTTATGATACTGATTTAGGTACTAATGAAGGGCTTGAATTTGTCAAAAGTTTTAAACCTCAAATGATAATAGGTGGACCTCCTTGTCAAGATTTTTCAAGTGCTGGTAAAAGAGATGAAACATTAGGAAGAGCAGATTTAACTATATCATTTGCAAATATTATATCAGAAGCAAATCCCGAATGGTTTGTTATGGAAAATGTGGAAAGAATAACGAAAAGTAACATTCTAAAAGAGGCATTAAAAATTTTTAAAAAAGCAGGTTATGGAATATCTTATCAAGTTTTAGATGCAAGTTATTGTGGAGTACCTCAATCAAGAAAACGTTTCTTTTTGATAGGACATAAATTTTCGCAAGATAATTTCTTAAACCCATACTTTATTAAGAAACAATCGACAAAACAAACAACTATATTCGATTATTTTGGCACTTCATTAGGTGTTGAATATTATTATAGACATCCAAGAAGTTACGCAAGACGTGGTATTTTTAGCATTTATGAACCAAGTCCAACTATTCGTGGTGTAAACCGACCGATTCCAAAAGGTTATACAAAACACGAAGGTGACCCAGTTGATATCACTGAGAATTTAAGACCTTTAACAACAAAAGAAAGAAGCCTCATTCAGACCTTTCCCGAAAGTTTTATTTTCAATGGCACAAAAACAAACCTTGAACAGATAATAGGGAATGCTGTACCTGTAAAACTCGGAGAATTTGTGGCTAATTGTATTAATGATTACATTAGTGACAGACAACAAAATAAACAAATTCCACTTGGACAGTTAGAGCTTTTCTATGAAGATGAAGACAGTATTGGAGATAACAATGTATTAGCATAATGGGATGATGTTGTTCGACTTATTTTTTATATTAAAAATTGACATCATACTTAAAGTATTACCATATATTTAAAAATTATATACAAATCCTACAAAGTTATTCTGTAAATTTCGAGCCCTCATAGCTCTAAAATTTTACGGAAATAACTTTGTTTAATATTTTAAAGTATTACAGCTTTTGTCTCCACTTTTTAAAAGATTTAGTTGTATTAAGATTTTTGATAAACAACTGATTAAATTAGCTTTTTTATAGTATTCTTAACCGTTACGTACATCGAAAAACCTGTTGTCAAAATTAGAAAAATGTTCAGCACTATCAAGTACAACAATCCTTTAGAGCTAACCACTTTATGAGCCCTTAAAAGCAATCATTTTAATCTCAATCTAACCTTATTCCAATACTCGTTTTCTTATAAAAACACTCCTCTCTTTTACGTTAAAATTTAAACATAAATACTTAACAAACTACATTATCTCTTTCATTTTAGAAGTTATCATTCTAGAACACTTGCAGTCTTAAAATGATAACACAATATTGATTAATAATTAACAACCAAAGCTTCGCGGGAAACGAATATTCTCTAGTTTTCTCAGTATATTTGAGTGAAACATAAAAAAGAATATTATTATGAGCACAATGAAAGCAGCACGCTGGTATGCAGCCAAAGATATTAGAGTAGAACAAACAGAAATCCCTACTCCAGCTAAAGGACAGGTAAAAGTAGCAGTTCAATATGCTGGTATCTGTGGATCAGACTTACACGAATATGTACACGGGCCTCAATTAATTCCATTAGACAAACCTTATCCATTAAATGGTCATCAGGGTGTAACTACTTTAGGACATGAGTTCTCAGGTATCGTTGAAGAATTAGGTGAAGGTGTAAAAAATATTAAAGTAGGGGATCGTGTAGTAATTGAGCCTATCTATAAAAACTTCGATAGTCCATTCGTAGCTTCTGGAGAATACAACTTAGGAGAACACTTAGGTTTCATCGGATTAGCAGGTAATGGAGGATTTGCAAAATACGTAGTGGTTGAAGATTATATGATTCACAAAATTCCTGATACGATGTCTTTTGAACAAGGTGCTTTAGTAGAGCCTGCTGCAGTAGCTGTATACTCAGTACTACAGAGTGGTCTAAAAGTAGGACAGACAGTATTAGTATCTGGTGCAGGACCTATCGGGTTACTATGTGCTCAAGCAGCTTTAGCAGCTGGTGCGTCTACTGTGATCGTTACAGATGTAGCAGAGAAACGCTTAGAGAAAGCAAAAGAAATCGGAGCTACTCATGTATTCAATGCTATGGAAGCTGATCTTCCTGCTAAGATTAAAGCCTTGACTGGTGGTCTAGGAGTTAATGTATTCTTAGATTGTGCTGGAGTACAAGCTTCTTATAATACAGGTATTGCTTCTACTCGTAATGGAGGTACTGCTGTATTAGTTGCTTTATTCGGAAAACCAGTTCAACACGATGCTTTAGATCAAGTATTAAGAGAGATCACTGTAAAAGGGGTTATCGCTTATAGAAATATCTTCCCTGAAGTAATTAACTTAATCGACTCTGGTCGTATGGAGGTAGAAAAATTAGTGACAAATAAAATTGGTTTAGACGAGATTGTAACAAATGGTTTTGAAGCCTTAGTAAGCAATCCAGAACAAGTTAAAATCCTTATTGATATCAATAGAGCATAACTTTTAATTAGGAGTTATAAATTAGGAATTAGGATTCTATTAATAAATACAAAAGCCATTACTTAAAAACAAGTAATGGCTTTTTTGATGGGTTTAACACTTATGATTTTATCTGCCAGATATACATACCTATGCTGAAGTCATAAATTCCTAATTCTCAATTCCTAATTAATGAGTGTTGCAAGCAACATTTTTAATTCTTTTATTAATGCCTAAAAGGCAAGCCTCGTAATTCGTAATTCAAAATTCGTAATTTCTTAGTGGCTTATTTCACTTTCTTAATCACTTCTCCTAGCATATGTCTAATTTCTTGGAACATTGCCTTAGTATCTGGTTCTCCTAGGTCTTCTGGTTTAAACTCTTCTGTAGCGATACTACTCGCATATTCCCATATTTCTAATACATCATACGCTTTAATGCGATAAGGCTCGTAAAAGGTATTGTCTGAGTGTAGTTCTAACGTCTCATCATCTATGCGATATACACGTTTATAAACCACCCCTTCATTTGCTGTAATGATGATATATGTATGTCCGTTTCGGATATAATCTAGACGCTCGATATAACTACCGATGATAAAAGAACCTTCCTGATGTGGAGGCATAGAATCCCCTTCTATAGGAAAGGCTCTATACTTCCCTTCTTTTAGGAATGGAAGAGAGATCTGGTCTAGGTTCTGAATAAACTCTGGATCTGCATACCCTGTCAAATATCCTGCTCTCGCTTTATGAGGAATAATCTCAATAAAGTTATTGCCATGAGGATCTACCATAATAGGCAATAGAATACGGTTGTCCTCAAGCTTTAGTAAATCTTGCATGGGAACTTTGCGCAAATCAACAGAAATCATCAAGTCCACACTGACATGAAAGAAACGAGAAATACGCAATAATACTTCTAAAGGTGGCTCAGAGGCTCCTTCTTCATACTTTGAATAACGTGCACGAGTTATCATTAACTCATCTGCTACTTTCTGCTGAGACATGATCTTCTGAGCACGTAGATACCTTATATTATCTGATAAAAACGACATTTGCTATTATTTATAGCATCAAATATACGTATTATTGCTAATATAGATAGTAATTTCGTACAAGATTTTTTAATTATTTCTATTATGGAAAGGGCGATTGCACATTTAGATTTAGACACTTTCTTTGTGTCTTGTGAGCGTTTAGTAGATTCTTCTCTAAATGGGCTACCTATCATTATCGGTGGAGGAGATCGCGGAGTCGTCTCTAGTTGTTCATATGAAGCAAGGCAATTCGGGGTGAGGTCTGCCATGCCTATTCGTATGGCTACTCGTTTATGTCCACAAGCCATCGTCCGAAAAGGAGATATGCAGTTATACTCTAAGATGTCTCATCTCGTTACGGATATTATTACAGAGAAAGCTCCCGTTATGGAAAAGGCGAGTATAGATGAGTTTTACTTAGATCTAACAGGAATGGACAAATTCTTTGGATCAGCACTTTGGATCAAAGAATTGACGCAAACGATACAACACGAATCTGGATTACCCTTAAGTTATGCTTTATCTATTAATAAAACAGTCTCTAAAATAGGGACAGGAGAGGCTAAGCCTAAAGGAGCTCTCAATATTACAACACCTGAAGTACAGCCCTTCCTCAATCCACTGTCTATCCGCAAAATCCCTATGTTAGGAGAAGTTAGTTATACGCTACTCTCTCGCATTGGTATTCGGAATATACAGACGCTATCTGAAATGCCACATCAAATACTCCAAAAGTTATTGGGTAAAAATGGTATAGACTTATGGAAAAAAGCTAATGGCATTGACCTCACACCTGTAGAGCCCTATAGAGAGCGAAAGTCTATTTCGTCCGAACACACTTTTGACCAAGATACCATAGACATCCCTATGCTCAAATCTATCTTTACAGGTATGGTGGAGAAACTGGCTTATCAACTGCGTTCCGAAGAATGGCTTACTTCTATCATTACTGTGAAAATACGCTATACGAACTTTGATACAGAGACCAAACAAACTCGGATAGCTTATACATCAGCAGATCATACGCTTATTAAATTAGTCCATGAGTTATTTGATAAAGTATTCCAAAGAAGAATGCGTCTTCGCCTTATAGGTGTTCAGTTTAGTGGGCTGGTACGAGGAACATACCAAATGAACTTATTCGAAGATACAGAAGAGATGATGGCGCTCTATCAGGCAATGGATAAAATGAAGAAACGCTATGGTGTAGATGCTGTAGCAAGGTGTTCTGGGGCTTTTTTGAAAATGAAGAAAGAGTGAAGATTAGTTTACAGTTAACGGTTTACAGTCTTGCCCTACGGGCATATGTACTTATATGACACCTCCTTTAGTAGAATTAAGAATTAGGAATGTTGGCTTCGCTATAATGTATTTAGATGATATGATAGACTAAACGGTTTCACGATATCACAACATCCCAAAATCACAAAAAAACAAAAATGCTCTTAAACTGTCATTCATATTATAGCTTGCGCTATGGGACTATTCCTATACAGCGTCTTGTAGAATTAGGTAAACAATATCATATTAGTACAATGGCGCTGACTGATATCAATAATCTAAGTGGTGTATATGAGTTTATTACAGCTTGTAAAGAGACCGCTATCAAACCAATAATAGGTACTGAAATCAGAACTGAGGATAAATTACACTATATTCTCATTGCTAAAAATGAAGAAGGCTTTAGTGAAATAGGTCAGTTCTTGACGGATATAAATGAAGAGATTATTACAGTATCTTCTACTGCTCCAGACTTTCAAAACTGTTTTGTGATTTATCCATTCTCAACTGTGGTTCCTACTCTAAAAGAGTGGGAATATATTGGAGTACAAAATAATCAACTTTCTCTACTCTATGCAGAGAAGTGGAGATCATTAATGGATAAGCTAGTTGTCCTGCATACAGTCAATCATTTGAATGAAGAAGAATATAAACTACACTGTATTCTACGTGCAATAGATAAGAATACTCTACTCTCTAAATTAATAGAGAAAGACTGCGCTTCTCCTCAAGATAGTTTTAAATCTGAAGAACAAATCATAGCAGAGTTTAAGGATTATCCTGAGCTGATAGAGAACACTCAAAGACTAATGAGTGAGTGCAATTATTCTTTTTCTTTTAAAGTTCCTAGAAATAAAAAACACTATACTGAAGATAAGGTTAGTGACTTGAATTTATTACAACAACTAGCCTATGAAGGGATGGTCAAAATATATGGAGAAGATCATACTCTTGCCCAAGAAAGATTAGCTAAAGAACTCAGCGTAATAGATCAACTTAACTTTGAGGGGTATTTTCTGATTACCTGGGACATTATTCAGTATAGCAATAGTCAAGGCTATATGCATATCGGACGGGGTAGTGGTGCCAATAGTATAGTGGGCTATTGCCTAGGCATTACTAATGTATGTCCTTTAGAACTAGACTTGTACTTCGAACGCTTTTTAAATCAGAATAGAAAGTCTCCTCCTGATTTTGATATTGATTGGTCTTGGAATCAACGGGATGATATCCTTCAATACATCTTTACACGATATGGAAAAGAGCACGTGGCGTTCTGTGGTGCAGTATCTACTTTTAAATATCGTTCTATTATTAGAGAAATAGGAAAGGTGTACGGGCTATCTAAGAACGAATTAGACACGCTAACGCGTAATCCTATAGAAGACCACGAAACGAACAGTATCGTGCTTCTAATCCATCAATACGGACAATTGTTAGAAGGTTTTCCTAATCAGCGTACAATGCATGCTTGTGGTATTTTGATTTCGGAGGATCCTATTACTCGCTATACTGCATTAGACTTTCCTCCTAAGGGATTTCCTGTGGTACAGTTTGATATGCATACTGCTGAAGATATTGGTTTTGATAAATTTGATATCCTTAGCCAACGAGGCATTGGGCATATAGATGAAGCTACTGAACTCATTCTTCAAAATCAAGGAATAGAAGTTGATATTCGAAATATTGCTTTATCTAAAGATGAAGAGCTGTGTAACCAACAGTTAAAAATAGGTAATACGATTGGCTGTTTTTATATAGAAAGTCCTGCTATGCGTGGATTATTAAGAAGGTTGCAATGTGATAATTACAAAATACTAGTAGCAGCTTCTTCTATTATACGCCCTGGGGTAGCACAGAGTGGGATGATGCAAGAATATATCTATCGCCATAACCACCCTAATCAATTTGAATACTTTCATCCTGTATTTAAAGAACAATTAGGCGAAACCTATGGCATCATGGTCTATCAAGAAGATGTGATCAAAATAGCGTTACACTACGGCGGACTACCTGCTGCTGATGGAGATATTCTGCGCAGGGCAATGAGTGGCAAAAGCCGTTCTCTAGCAGGGTTACAGGCTGTGAAAGACAGGTTCTTTGAGCATTGTGATCTTAAAGGACATCCTAGAGCACTTAGTGAAGAAATATACAGACAGATAGAGTCATTCGCAGGGTATTCTTTTTGTAAAGCACACTCTGCCTCTTATGCCATAGAAAGTTATCAAAGTCTATATCTTAAAACTTACTATCCATTAGAATTTATCACTGCGGTTATCAATAATGAAGGAGGGTTCTATCGCACAGAAGTTTATATACACGAAGCAGCGATGTCAGGTGCTCATGTATTGCCACCTTGTATTAATGCTAGTGAATTGCAGACTACTTTAATAGGTAAAGAGCTATTCTTAGGGTTAAAACTCATAGAAGGATTAAATATAGAGTTGCTTAAAGCTATTTTAAAAGAGAGAAAAGCCAATGGTAGATATGAATCTCTCTATGACTTTATACAACGTATTTCTATAGCGATGGACTCTTTACAGAAGTTAATATTCATCGGTGCTTTTCAATCCTTTGGCAAACAAAAGAATGAGTTATTGATTCAGGCAAAACTACTGTTGAGTAAAAAGGAGCCAACTCCTACACTTACTTTATTACAAGAACCTATACAGGAATACACTTTTCCGACCTTAACGCGCTCTGTATACGAAGACGCATTTGATGAGTTAGAGTTGTTGGGCTTTCCTATTTCTTGTATGCCTTTTGATTTATTAAAAACGAAGTTTAGAGGAGATGTAATGGTCTGTGACTTACTACATCATCATAAGAAAACAATAAGAATGCTCGGTTACTTAATTGCTCGTAAGCATGTACCTACTTCTAAAGGGAGTATGTACTTCGGTACTTGGATAGACGCAAATGGACATTATTTTGACACTGTACACTTCCCTGATAGTTTAGAGGAGTATCCTTTCGTAGGGGGTGGTTGTTATTTGTTATTAGGAACGGTGGAGGTAGAATATCACTTTCCCAATGTACAGATTCTAAAAATGGCAAGATTGCCTTTTATGACTGACCCTCGTTATCACTATGAGGATGAACACCATCAGACTACAGCATCAAAGGTAAAAGAAGATGTGAGTCTTACTCACCGTCAGCCTTATCCTAAAGCGTCTGAAATCAATCTACCGCGTCATAGAATGAAGTTTAAATAAGAAAAGCCTTGATACAAGATATGTACCAAGGCTTTCATTGTATATATTAGCTAAATTAGTCTCTAGCTATCTCTATCTTTACTCTCTTATTTTTAAGTCTTGTATCTACTAGTGCAGTCAGTAGTGCCTTAACTTTCTTTGTATTCACTGCTACGAAAGCCTGCGTATCTCGTACATCTATCACTCCTATATCCTCTTTGGTCAAGCCTCCTGTCTTGATTAAATAACCTACTATATCCCCTTTGTTGACTTTATCTTTTTTACCAGCACTGATATAGATTGTTTTAAAATCTGTTTTATTGTCGATAGTATAGCTTCCATCAAGGTCTTCTATTGGCATATCAGGGTTGATGAATTCAATATTTTCCTCTTTGGTGATCATCACATAAGCTTTACCTGATGCCTTCATACGTGCAGTACGTCCATTTCTATGAATAAAAGCATCTTCTTTCTGTGGTATCTGGTAGTGAATCACATGACCAATCTCAGGAATATCAAGTCCTCTAGCAGCTAAGTCTGTTGCGATAAGGATATGTGCACTCTTATTTCTAAACTTCATGATAGCACGTTCTCTATCTTCTTGTAACATTCCTCCGTGAAAAGCACTGTTAGCAACTCCTTTTTTAGTCAATGTCTCACTAATACGAGCTACGGCATCACGGTGATTACAGAAGATAAGAATAGTGTCCTTACCTATCTTACCAATAAGCTTAATCACAGTCTCTAACTTCTCTTCTGCAGTAGAAATAACCTGACTAAAAGTTAGGTCTGGCATTACCTCTGTTTTCTTTAAGAAATGAATACGCTCAGGATCTACTATACCTGTAAACTCAGGAATCTTCTTCAAAGCAGTAGCTGATGTAAGCATTCTGAAAGAGATATTATCAAACGAATTGATGATATAATCCATATCAGTCTGGAAGCCCATCTCTAGAGCTTTATCGAACTCATCTACTACATAGCTAGTCACGGTCTCTGTGTTAAAAGAAAACTCCTCTACGTGAAAAGCCACTCGACCTGGTGTACCTACTAATACTGCTGGTGGTGTGCTGAAATTCTTTATTTCTGTTTTAGTAGAATGCCCTCCATAACAAGAGTTAATCTTAAAAGGTGTTCCCATCTTCTTAAATACAGTCTCTATCTGTAGAGCAAGTTCTCTAGTCGGCACTAGTATAACTGCCTGTACTCCTCTGATAGCAGGGTCTAATCGTTCTAACAAAGGCATTAAGAATGCAACTGTCTTACCTGATCCTGTAGGGGAAAGAAGGATAATATTTGGGTTCTTCTGAGCTGCACTAAATGCTTTGGTTTGCATTTCATTTAATGCCTCAATATTTAAGTTTTTAAGTATCTCTGCTTTATTCATGGAGCAAAGGTAGTTTTTCTAATTCACTTTATTATTCTCTAGTTATTTAATTTTATCTAATAAAAGTAGAAGCGTAATACTGTCAATAACTCTATAAGCGATATTAAAAAAAGAATAATTAAACTCTATTATAAAATTAATCTAAGTTTTCAAAATCGCTTAAAATCCCAAGTATTTCAGCATCATTTAAACTTGAATTTTCTATTCGATCGATTAGCTCTGGTTTAGAAGCAGTAGCCTCAAGAAGTTTTTTTCTTTTACTATTAAAAAGACCCATATTATATCTCTTATTATCTTGATCAACTAAATAATCAAAATATTGAATAGATCTATCCATCATATGTTGGCTAAGAAATTTATACCATTTTATTTTTTTTCCATCAAATACAAGGCGTTGTAAAACATCTCCACCATTCACATAAATTTTTTCCACTCCTTTTAAATCAATAAACTGTAATTTCTTTACATCACTAGCTTTTAATTTGACTGTTTTTTTCCCATTGCTATCTAAAAGAACTAATCTCCTATAAAAAGATGCTTCATCGATTAACTTTCTATCAAACAGATTTCTTTCTATCCTAAGTAGTGAATAAATAGTGTCATTATTATTTCTAATAATCATAACATCCACAGACTTCTGTCCAAAACAAAGTGTAGAAAATAGAACTAGCAATAAGCAAAAAATATTTCTCATAATAATCTTTAGATTACTTACATTATAATATCCAAATATATAGAAAAAAACAAGCTGGTTTTAAGATGGAAACATAAATATGAGTCCGAATAATAATAAAATGTTGTAATTATATAAGCAATAAAATAAAAAAAGTAATACAAATATTTGAATAATAGAATATTCAAATATCATGATTAAAAAAAGTACGTAAAAGACCTATTTCTTATCTGTCTTTATTCATAAACTAAGGCTAGTTTTGTATTGATTTGCTAGGTGATTGCTTGAGGGTTTCTTGCACCTTTCTTTGACAAAGACACCTCCTGGGCAAGAAAAGCTCTAGAAATCTCCTAGGAATCCCCTAAGAAGTGCAAGCTGAGTGTTTTGTTTTTTGTTTCGTATATTCATAATATCAGTCTAAGATAGTATCAAGATGGGCTAATGTATACAGTTTTTTTAATCGCACGGAGGTCATAAATAAGATGATATATTCTCATTAAATAAGTATAGTATTCTTCTATCTTAGAAAGTATCACTGTATCAGCTATAAAGGTAATCTGAGATGGTGGGATGATATCTACTCCTATGATGATACTAATAAGGTATCTGCAGTGCTGTAATTCTCTTTTATAGTATGGAGACTCGTAGGGTGAGGAGGTTTTAGGTACCATAGATGTTTCCTGTTAGTAGATGTATAAAGGAGTACAGTGAATTATAATGTGCTGTAACAAAATAACAAAATATTATATCTATAGGTTATTATAAATGCAGTACTTTGTACCCTTGTTAATAATTAAACTAAGTAGATGAGTTTAGCTGCTGTGCTATGGGATGCCAATCCCGAAATGATTAAAATAGGTGCTGTACCTGTGCGTTATTATGGAGTTCTTTTTGCCTTGGGGATTATCTTAGGATATAAGATAGTGAGTTATGTCTTTCAGAAAGAGCGCATCCCACAGGCGTATTTAGACAAGCTGTTACTATATATTATCGTAGGGACAGTATTAGGAGCTAGATTAGGACACTGTTTATTTTATGAGTTTGACTACTATATGCAGCACCCCTTAGAGATCATTATCCCTTTCGCTAAGGTCGATGGAGTGTATGAGTATGTAGGGTTTATGGGGTTAGCCAGTCATGGAGGAGCTATCGGAGTACTGCTAGCAATCTATTTATACTGTCGTAAGTATAAGATAGGAGCATTCTGGATTTTGGATAGAATAGCCTTAGGAGTACCGATAGCAGGAGCATTTATTCGCTTTGGAAACTTTATGAATTCAGAGATCTATGGCAAGCCGACGAGTGGGAGCTGGGGAGTTATCTTTGCTCATGATGATATGATTCCACGCCACCCTACTCAGCTATACGAAGCCTTTGGGTATATAGTGACAGGAGTGATCTTGTGGTTTTTATACCGCAGTCAGAAGGTAAGGAATAATGGAGTGATCTTTTCTTATTTTTTAATTCTGATGTTCCTGACTAGATTTGTGTTAGAGTTCTTTAAAGAGAATCAGGTAGCCTTCGAACAAGATATGATGTTGAATATGGGGCAGTGGTTAAGTGTTCCGTTTATATTAATAGGAGTATTGATGTTAGTGTTTCAGGATAAGCTGAGAGGGATAAGTCATTATGACGCTCGTGCTCTGATAGGGACAACGATAAAATAATAAGGAATAAGAAGTATATAGATCATGGGCGAATTTGTAGAAGAAGTACATACTTACTGGAGATCTCAGATGGTACAGGGAAGTATTATTCATCTAGATGAGGTGTTTACATTAGTGTCTAATCCAGCCTTAGATGAGCTGTATAAAGTCATGATTTTAGAAATGACGAATAAGCATACCATGGCTGTAGTCACCCCGATGGTAGCAGAAGCATTAAAGCTAAGAGAATTAGAGGAGTACTCTATCCATACTCTTAGAAAGGCTATCTCTACCTGTAAGTTAGAATTGCACTCACCAGATTATATTTATTATCTATTAGATAATAGAGTCTCTCAGCTTAGTGATATCCCAGATGGTATAGTGATCAGAGCCTTGTCTATAGAAACGGATAAAGAGGCGTTTAGACAATTCGAATCTGTGTGCTCAGAAGAAGATCTCGATGGAGCTTATGTTTCTTTAAAGCATTGGATCGTATATGGCGCCTTTGATGGAGATCGGCTAGTAGGCGCTGTGAGTGTGTATCCATGGGAAGAAACTAAGCTAGCAGATATAGGAGTGATAACGGATGATGCTTATAGAGGTAGGGGGATCGCGACACGTTTAGTTCAGGTTATTTGTCTAGAGGTGATCGATAGAGGGCATGTACCTCAGTATAGATGCCAGACAGATAATGATACTTCTATAGCTTTAGCTAAGGCAGTAGGTTTCACCCTATTCGGACAATGGGAAGCCATAGTCGCAGATGAAGAATAAGTAGAAAATATATAGGAGAATAAGAATCCCTCAGTAGCGTGTGTTACTGAGGGATTTTTTTTGTGGGATAGTGATTTAGATTAGTTGTTTTTTTTAGTAGGAGGAAGTAATTTATTTATTATTAGGAATATCTGGTATTTTATTGCATTAAAGCAATAGTTCTTTTTTGATTACTGAGATAATTTTTGGTTTTAAGTAGAATGTAGGCGTGTTTTTTTAGTGTAAAGGATTATAAGGTATTAATTATTTTGTCTTTTATTGTTAAATATGTTAATATTTTTATTAGTTTTGTTTTGTGTTAAGATAATTTGTAGTTGTTATGGATTGTTTTTAACTGTTTTTGTTTGTGAAAATATTGTGAAATAAAAAGAATACTATGAAAAAGAAATTACTATTTGCTGGTGTAGCATTTATGGCACTGAGTACGATGCAAGCTCAAGATGGTATTGGTATTGGTAAATCAATTATACCTGATGGGACAGCAGTGTTAGATGTAGGATCAGATACTAAAGGTGTTTTAATCCCACGTGTTTTTTTAACAGGTGAGAAAGATATTACTACTATTAAAGGGGGGATATATCCTGAGAGTTTATTAGTGTACCACAAGGCAAAACTTCCAACAGATGTATTGAAATCTGGATTCTATTTTTGGGATGGAACACTTTGGAGAGCTTTGATGTCTAAATCGAGTGAGCATTTATCTGAAACATTAACAAAATTATCCGTTAAACAAGAGGCAGGAGAAACTGTTTTAGTGTATAAAGCAGAGGATGGAAAAGATACTGAAATAAAAATATCTAAAGAATTACAATCAAGTACAAATTTTGAGACTTGGATTAAAGACTTAGTTACTAGTGCAGCAACTAAAGTTAAGGTTGAAGGAGGAACAGGAATTAAAGTTGATGAGGCACCTCCAGTAAATGGACAAATTACATATACAGTTAATGCTGACCCTTCAGGTATCACTTTAGGAGGAGATGTGTCAGGAAAGGCGGATAGTACAAGTGTAGATAAGATTAAAGGAGTAGAAGTAGCTAAAGCAAATCCTGCAACAGATAAAG
>NZ_JBBPHJ010000016.1:0-88061 GCF_038039665.1 Myroides sp. C4067 | reverse complement strand
AAGAGTATTTACAGTATATCTCTCAGTCTGCTGATGGTAATGTAATCTATAAAAACTTAGGGGATACTACTAACCCTAACTGGGTATTCCAATATTACGATAAATCAACAGGAAAATATGAGACTATTGTTTTACGTGATCTAGTAGCAGAAACTGAGTCTAAAACTACTATTGTTACTTATGAAAATAAACAATATTACTTATCTGAAGCATACATTGTAGGAGGAGGAGAATTAGACGTGACTAAATGGACAGCAGTGCCAGCAGGAGCTATTCATGTAGATGTAGTAGGTGGAGTGATTAATAATATCGAAGAGATCTTAACGACTAGAGGAAATATCACTATTAAAGTAGGAGGAAAAGATATGAAATTTACATCTGTAGAAGAGTACTTACAGTATATCACTCAGTTCTCAGAAGGTAATGTTATCTATAAGAATATCAGTACTGATTCAACTAAACCAAATTGGGTATTACAGTACTGGGACAATACTGCAAATGAGTACAAAACTATCAACCTAACTGATCTTGTTGCTTCAGTAGAAACTAAGACTAATATTCTTAGAGCAGAAGCTACAGCAGATAAGACATTATCTATCTATGAAGCTGTAGTAGCACCAGTACAAGCTAATGTTAAGAAAGGAGAAATCTTCTATAAGTATAATAATGAAGATAAAGGTGAACAATTCATCAATATGACAGCAGATATCATCTCTTCTATTAACAATAATGAAGAAGTGAAGAATGCATTGACTAATATCTTAAACCAAGGTGGTAACGTGTACTTCGGTGATCATGATAATGATGCAGCTACAGATAATGTATTCTATACAATGAAAATTGTAAATGGTAAAGAAGTGAAGACTCCTATTGAATTACCAGCTTCATTCTTATTAGAGATTATCAAAAATTATAAAGATGTAATTAAACAAGCTTTAGGAGATAATATTACAAACGAAGGAGATATCGTATTCACAGGGAATATCTATAATGGACGCCAAGTATTATTAGCTAAAGGAAGTACTAAAGCAAATGGAGAATCTGCTAGAACTGAAGGAGTAACATTAGCGAATGCTACAGGTGATAACGCTATCAATGGTGTTTTATCTATTAAGGTGCTAAAAGCAGGTGTGGTAGTTACAGAATCAACAAAAGATGTTGTGGTAGCAGGTACTAAGATTGACTTTAATATCGGTGTAGGGAATATTTATACAGCTTTACCAGCAGATACTTACGAAGTAGTAGTAGAGTACCTAGGTAAAGAGGTAAAGCCTACAACTCAACCATAATTTAGAAAACAACAAACAACAATTAATTCTTTTCAGAAAGGGAGAGGCTAAAGCCAACTCACAATAACGGCCTCTCCCTTTTATTAAATCAAACTCACATTATGAAAAAAATATATTTAAGTATAGCCATATCATTTCTTGCAACAGCTGGTTTTGCTCAGACTAAGATCGGTGTTGTTGGTAAATCTAATCCAGATGTAAACTCTAATGCTATCTTAGAATTAGAAGCAGAGAATAAAGGTCTTCTTTTACCTCGTGTTGCGTTAACTGAAACTACGAAAGCAGATCCTCTAAGTGCTCACGTAAGCGGGATGACGGTTTATAATACAGCTACTGTAGCGGATGTAGTACCGGGGTTTTATTATAACGATGGTTCGAAATGGCAACAGATGGTAACAACAGACAATAAAGCTGTGAAGTTCTTCTATATGCCTTCTATTGTTTTTGATACAAGTGTTATCACTGATCCTGCGACAGAGAAAGAAGTGAATTTGTATCAAGAGTATGTAGATCAGTTCGGTATGAAAGATAAAAAACGAACATTTAAAAACAATAGTGCTCCTGAAAGTATTCCTTATTTTCTTAATTCTAATCAGTTAGATTACTATGTTACTGATTACGATCCTGCTGTTTTTGAGATTTTAGGTATCAGTGATGATGGGATAATGAAGTATAGAATATTATCTAATGGTACTCCTACCTCTATCATGAATATTGTATTCTCTGTAAAATAACTAACTAGTAAAAGTGATTCACTATGGTTAAGAAAAGAACACTCTTAGTAGTTTCTGGCTTGTGCTCTATAGCTACTATGGCACAGACAGTAAACAAGGGAGGGCTATATGTAAGCCCAGAAGGGATAATGTCTACACATTATGCCTTAGAGAACACAGATGAGGCAGACTTTAAAAATAACGGTACGCTATATGTCTATAATGATATTATAAACAACGGTGCTTTCTTTGATTATAAAGGAAAACTAGCACAAGGGACTACTATTTTTAAAAGTGATAAACAACAGACTGTATCAGGTAACAGTATCAGTAAGTTTAACAATGTAGTGCTAAATAACACAGCCGATAATATTGCATTTAATGTTATTAATGATGTGGTAGTACAGGGCAAAGTAGACTTCCAAGACGGTATTGTCAATGTAGATGAGAAAGATGGATCATTTACATTCTTAAAAGATGCAACAGCAGTCAATGCAAGTGATAATAGCCATATCCAAGGAACTGTAGACAAGGAAGGAAACAATGAGTTTGTATTCCCTATTGGAGATAAGAAGTATTATCGAAATGCTACGATTACAGCGCCTAAAGAAGAGAAAGACATTTTCGTAGGGAAGTATAACTTAGATGATAAGAACTTCTTTACTTCTCATAAGCATAAGTCTGGTATAGTAGAGCTAGTAAACGAAAGAGAGTATTGGCTAGTAGACCGTAACTCTAATGCGAAGAGCGATGTTATCTTGACATTAGGCTGGCATACAGACACTACTCCAGCAGAGTTATTAAAGACTCCAGAGAAGAACTTACGCATTCTTCGTTGGGATGCTAAGGATCAGCTTTGGGTAGATGAGGGAGGTATCGTAGATGTTGATAATAAGACAGTGACTACACCTACATCTGTACGTGGATATGGATTCTTTACATTAGGTACTGTGAATACAGATTTGATATTAGATGGAGACGTAGTGATCTATAATCTAGTAACGCCTAATGGAGATGGCGAGAATGATTTCTTCTTAATTGATAATATTAATCGTTTCCCTAATAATAAAGTTGAGATCTATAACCGTTGGGGAGTGAAGGTTTATGAGACTTCTAATTATGACAGTAATAATAACGTATTCAGAGGGTATTCTGACGGACGTGTTACAGTTAACTCTGGAGAGAAACTACCTACAGGAACTTATTATTATGTGATTAGCTATGAATACAGAAATGCTAGCGAAGCACGTACAATTAGAAAATCAGGGTATCTACATTTAGACAACAACTAAGATTTTACGAATGACAATTAATAGAACAATAAGAAATATAAGTGTGTGTATGTTAACCTTGTTAGGAGCACAACAAATGCAAGCACAACAAGACCCACAGTACACACAGTATATGTATAATACCTCTAATATTAACCCTGCTTATGCAGGTACTAGAGGTAACCTAAGTATTTTTGGTAACTACCGTACACAGTGGGTTGGTTTAGATGGAGCGCCTAAGACAGCTAATCTGTCTGTGAGTACACCTCTAGGAGATTCTGGATTAGGATTAGGGGTGAACTATATGAATGATCGTATAGGAGCGATGGATGAGAATAATATCTCTGTAGACCTATCGTATGCTATCGATGTTAATCAAGACTATAAATTAGCATTTGGTTTAAAAGCTACGGCTAACTTACTGAATGTAGATTATACTCGTCTTAATATCTATAGTGGAAAAGACCCTGTAGCGATGACGAATATAGATAATCAATTCTCACCTAATATAGGGGCAGGTCTGTATCTATATTCTGAGAAGTCATATTTAGGATTGTCTGTACCTAACTTTTTGACTACAGATCGCTACGATGATAACGAGGTGACTACGATGCGTCAGAAAGCGCACTTCTACTTAATGGGAGGATATGTGTTTGAACTAAACCCTAGTTTGAAGTTTAAACCAGCTTTCTTAGCGAAGGCAGTTTCTGGGGCACCATTACAGATGGATCTGACAGCTAACTTCTTAATTATAGACAAGTTTACTGTAGGAGCAGCATATCGTTGGGATGCATCAGTTAGTGCATTAGCAGGATTCCAAGTGAATGATAACTTATTCGTAGGATATTCTTATGATGCAGATACGACTAAGTTAGCGAATTACAACTCTGGATCTCATGAGATATTCCTAAGATTCGATTTGTTTAATAATCGCACTCGTATGAATACACCAAGATTCTTTTAACGAAAACTATAAAGTATGAAAAAGAAGGTTATTAAGTTTTTCTCAATAGCCTCTTTTTTCTTAATAACGGTAGGGGCAGTAGCTCAGACTAGTAAGGAGAAAAAAGCGGATAAGAGCTTTGACTACTATGAGTATGTCAATGCGATCGAAATCTATGAGAAAATTATAAATAAAGGGTACAAAAGTGTTAATACACTTACTAAGTTAGCAGATGCTTATTACTTTAAAGGTGAGCTAAAGACTGCTCATAAGTGGTACGAAGAGTTATTTATTTTTGCAGAACAAGAAGGACATAAACTACCATCAGAGTACTACTATAGATATGCGCAGACGTTGCGTTCTATAGAGGATTATAAAAAGGCAGATGAGTATGTAAGTCGCTTTGCTGAATTAGAGAAGAGCGACAGTAGAGGTATATTATTCGAAGAAAAGAAAGATACTTACTTAAAGGAGATTAATGCCATGATACAGCGTTATGATCTGAAAGTACTGCCTATTAATAGTGTGTATTCTGACTATGGATCGAGTATCTTAGGAGACCAATTAGTCTTTGCATCTGCTAGAGAAACAGAGCATGGAGGTAGAGTACATAAGTGGACTAATGAAGCGTTTACTACTCTATACAGTACGGTGATTAGTAAAGACGGTAGTTTTAGCGAACCTGAACCTTTGGATAAGTTTGGAAATGCAAAGGTCAATGTAGCATCAGCTATCTTTACTAAAGATGGCAAGACGATGTACTTCACGAGTAATAACTTTAAGAAGAAAAAGAAAGTTCACAATGAAGATTATTACATCTTATTGAAGTTATATAAATCTACTTTAAATGAAGATGGAGTATGGACAGAAGCTGTAGAGTTACCATTTAACTCAGATAATTTTAATACTGCTCATCCTGCTTTATCTCCAGATGAGAGATGGTTATACTTTGCTTCTGATAGAAGTGGTACACTAGGAGAGTCTGATATCTATAGAGTCTTTATAGAAGAAGACGGAAGCTATGGTACCCCTGAGAACTTAGGGGCTAGAATTAATACAGAAGGGCGTGAGACATTCCCTTTTATCTCTAAGGATAACTATCTCTACTTCTCATCAGATGGACGTCCAGGGCTAGGAGGGTTAGACGTATATATGGCTAAGCTAAATGTGGATAATACCTTCGGTAAGGTAGCGAGTGTAGGTGCTCCTATTAACAGTTCTTCAGATGACTTTGCATTCTATATCAATGATAAAAATAGAAAAGGATTTATCAGTTCTAATCGTGAGGGAGGAGTAGGAAGTGATGATATTTATTTCTTCCAAGTAGTAGACTGTAAGCAGCAGATAGAAGGAAAGGTGTTCAATACGAGTACAAAAGAACCTATAGCGAATGCCACAGTAGTATTATATGATAATGCGTATAAAGAACTAGCTACGATCACTACAGATGCGAAGGGATATTATCTTACAGAAGCTTTAGACTGTAATTATAAGTTTAGATTAAAGGCTAGTGCAGATAAGTTTTTGACAGCAGAGGTATCTACGGTATTAGGACGAGAGTTTAATGTATCTAAGACGGTGGATATAGGACTAGATCCTATAGTTGAAAAAATAGAGAAAGATGATGATTTATTTAAGAAATTGAAGTTAGATCCTATCTATTTTGACTTTGATAAAGCGACTATTCGACCTGATGCAGCAGTAGAGCTAGCGAAGGTAGTAGAAGTGCTTAATATGTATCCTAAACTGAAGATAGATGTGCGTTCGCATACAGATAGTAGAGGTAATGATGCTTATAATATGAAGTTGTCTGACCGAAGAGCTAAATCAACGATAGCTTGGATGGTAAAACAAGGAATAGAAGAAGATCGTATCAAGGGTAAAGGGTATGGAGAATCACAGTTAGTTAATAAATGTGCTAATAAAGTACCATGTACTATTAAAGAGCATCAAGAAAATAGAAGAAGTGAGTTTATTATTCTGAATATAGAATAACACTGTTTCGGTTAGTAATTTTAAAAAAGCCAGTTTGTGATGACAGACTGGCTTTTTACTTTTTTAGTCAAATGTCATAGAACGGACAGAAAGGAATGATTCTATAGCCCTATTAGAGTGAGGTTGTTTTGTAATTCTATTCTTCAGTACTCTCCCTTCAATACCGCTACAAGATTTCTTCAAGACTTCTTCAAGAAAATAGGCTTGAACTAGAGCAATCTTGGCGTATTGTTGAAGAAGTGTTGAAGGAATTCAGACAAAGGCTTGTATATACTAGGATAGAGAGGTATTCGTGTATTATCTATTTTTGAAGTGTTTTTGGTTTAATGTGTTTGTAGTTAGGTGTTTATGTTTTTTTTAGAGGCTTTTTTTAAAGAAAAAAAACACTATATTTTTTTTCAAAAAGAAGTGTAAATGGATGATATGAAGGATAAATATCAAAAAAAGAGGGTATAAAACGTCTTTTACACTAGGTAAGTACGTCATAACTCATTAAAAATGAAAAAAAGAGATAAGAATTATTCACAACAGAATGAAATAGGATTCGAAGATAGGGTGATGATTATCTCATATACTATTTCAACAAAAAAAACCACCTGTTTAGAGGTGGTTTTCATATAGATAATAGATTGATTATTTTTCTATTGTTTGGTATACTTTAAGAGCTTGTTTTAAGATCTCAGCTGAGCGGATTAAGTCTTCTTTTTTAAGAACATAAGCCATACGAGCTTCGTTTAATCCTACACCTGGTGTAGAGTAGAATCCTGCAGCAGGAGCGATCATTACAGTCTCTCCATTTAGGTCATACTCTTCTAATAACCATTTAGCGAAGTTATCAGCATTCTTAATAGGGAACTTAGCTACACAGTAGAAAGAACCATGTGGCATAGTCACTTGAACACCTTCTATCTGTTGAAGCGCAGTGATGAATACATCTCTTCTCTCTTTGTACTCCGTGATTACTTCATCGAAGTAAGATTTAGGAGTGTCTAGAGCAGCCTCAGCAGCGATTTGTTCAAAAGTAGGAGGAGATAGACGCGCCTGAGCAAATTTCATTGCTGCAGCCATAAGCTCTTTGTTTTTAGAAACGATACATCCTATACGAGCACCACACATACTGTAACGCTTAGATACAGAGTCAATCATGATCGCGTGATTCGCTAATTCTGGGATGCTCATCACAGAGATATGCTTATATCCATCATAAGCGAACTCTCTATATACTTCATCAGCGATTAAGAATAGATCGTGTTTAACCACTAGATCTGTTAACTGTTTCATCTCTTGTTCTGAATATAAATAACCAGTAGGATTACCAGGATTACAGATTAAGATCGCTTTGGTCTTAGGAGTGATTAGTTTTTCGAATTCTGATATAGCAGGTAATGCAAATCCATCATTGATAGAAGACATTACAGGTACGATGTTTACTCCATTAGAAGTAGAGAATCCATTATAGTTAGCATAGAATGGCTCAGGGATGATGATTTCGTCACCTTGGTCCATTGTACTTCCTAAAGCGAATAATAATGCTTCAGATCCACCAGTAGTAACGATAATATCTGCTACATCTACATTAAGATTTTGGTCTTGATAGTGTTTAGCTAACTTTATTCTATAACTTTCGATTCCTGCAGAGTGGCTATATTCTAATACTTCGAAGTTAGCTTCTTTTACAGCTTTAAGAGCTCCTTCAGGTGTTTTAATATCAGGTTGTCCTATATTTAAGTGGTATACATGGTGTCCTTTTTGCTTTGCTACCTCTGCAAAAGGGACTAATTTTCTGATAGGTGATTCAGGCATTTGAAGCCCTTTGTTTGAAATCTTTGGCATAGTTTTGAAATTTAAATAAACATAGTAACTCTCTAAATCAATATTGGATTAGAAATCAATAATCCTCTAGAATATTACTATCGCAAATGTAACTTATTTTATGCAAAAATTTGCAACAAATTGATTACTAAATATTAAGTTAAATATACTGAATTACTGGGCTTTTTGGTTATTTTTGTTGCACTATTAAAACAACATATTAACAACTCATGGATAAAAAAATAATATCTTTTTTTTCTTCGACACGGTTAATGGCGGTTCTTTTTATAGTTTATGCTGTAGCATTAGCTCTAGGAACCTTCATCGAAGATCGTTATAACACAACTACTGCCCGTATTTTAATATATAATACTAAATGGTTCGAGTTTATTATGTTTGTTTTCTTGATTAACTTTATAGGAAATATTAAGAAATACAGACTACTGAGCAAGGAGAAGTGGGCGACATTACTACTGCATGCGGCTTTTATTTTGATTTTATTAGGAGCTTTCATTACTCGTTATATTAGTTTCGAGGGAATGATGCCTATTAGAGAAGGGGAGACGGCAGATAGTATTTTTTCTGATAAAACTTTCCTTACTGTTATGACAGATGGTGAGTATGAAGGGGAACAACGTAGACGTACGTACGAGAGACCAATACTATTCTCTCCTGTGACGAATAATCACTTTAAAGTAAGAGAAGACTTTAATGGTATCGATTACGAGATAGAGTATAAAGATTTTATCATGGGAGCTACTGAGGCAATAGCAGAAGATCCTAATGGAAAAATGTTTTTAAAATTAGTAGAGTCTGGTGATGGAGATCGTCATGAACATTTCTTAGAAGAAGGAAAAGTAGTGAGTATCCACAATGTATTATTCTCATTGAATAAGCCTACTGATGGAGCAATCAATATCACAAAAGAAGGGGATGAGTTCTTTTTAGATACACCTTTTGGAGGAACGTATATGGTGATGGCAACACAGGCGACAGGTGATGTAGTAGCTGGTACAAAAGCTCCTCTGAACTTTAGATCATTATATAATATGGCAGGAACACAGTTCGTTATTCCAGAAATGCCTATTAAAGGAAAGATGGTTCTAGAGTCTGATGGTGACTTTAAGAATAAAAGAAATACGGATGCTTTAGTTCTTACTGTTCGTTCTCAAGGAAAAGAGGAGGAAGTAACGCTAATGGGTAAAGCAGGAAGAATGGGAGAACCTCAGTCATTTAAACTAGGTGACTTAGAGTTTACGATGATGTATGGTAGTAAAGTGTATACTACACCGTTCCAAATCAAGTTAAATAAATTCATCGCTGAGAAATATCCTGGTACAGAGAGTAGCTATGCTTCATTCGAAAGTCAGGTGACTGTATTAGACGGAGCAGAGAACTTCGATGCACGTATCTATATGAACAATATTCTAGATTATAAAGGATACCGATTCTTCCAGGCAGAGTTCGATAGAGATGAGAAAGGAACTATCCTATCTGTGAACCATGACTTCTGGGGAACGTGGATTACTTATATAGGGTACTTCTTACTATATGTAGGATTAATAGTAATCTTATTCGATAAGAATACAAGATTTGGTGATTTGAAACGAAAATTAGATAAAGTTAGAGAGAAGAAAGCTTCTATACTTACGATGTTGTTCTTGTTCTTATCAGTAGGAGCATTCGCACAACATAATCACGAGACACCTACACGTCCTAATCAGGTAGTGATAGATTCGCTGATCAAGAGTACTGCTGTAGATAAAGAACATGCAGCAAGATTCGGAGAATTGGTTATTCAGGACTTTGGTGGTCGTATGAAACCAGTGAATACTTTTGCTTCAGAATTATTGCGTAAAGTATATAAAGGAGAAAACTATAAAGGATTAAATCCTGATCAGGTGTTTCTATCGATGACTCAGTTCACAGTAGCTCAACAATTACAAGGAGCACCTAACTACTGGTATTATGCAGAATTGATAAAACTACCTAGAGGGAATGATAAGATATTAGAGGCATTAAAGTTACCTAAAAACGCAAAGTATGCTGCGTTTATTGATTTCTTTGATGAAGATGGTAATTATAGATTAGCAAAAGTAGTAGAAGATGCTAATCACTCTGCTGTTAAAAATCAGTTTGAGAAAGACTATTTAGACTTAGATTCTAAGATGGCTTTATTGAATGCAGCATTCACTACACGTAGCCTTACGATATTCCCTATACCTGGTCACGATAATGATAAATGGGTATCTCCATTAGAATTAAACGAGGCTGGTCTTAAAGGAATGGATTCTACATTCACGAAGAGCATATTGCCTAGAATGTATGTTCCAGCTTTATTTGAGGCAAAACAATCAGGGGACTATGCGAAGGCAGATGAGTTCTTACAGAGTATTAAAACGTATCAGAATGCTTATGGTAAAACTGTAATACCTTCTGAGAAAAAGATTCATTTCGAAATCCAATATAATAAGTACGATATATTTAAGACACTATATAGTTACTATATGTTAGCTGCTGTGTTCTTATTCATCTTCATTATATCAGAGATATTAAAACCAAGACGTATTAATAAGACGATGATAAAAATTGGTAGCTGGGCTACAGTCTTATTATTCGGTATCCATACATTAGGATTAGCTGTGAGATGGTATGTATCAGGGCACGCTCCATGGAGTGATGCGTATGAGTCAGTTATCTACGTGGCATGGGCAACTACATTATTTGGGTTGATTTTTGGGCGTAAGTCTGAGTTAACAATTGCTTCAACAGCATTCGTGGCCGCTATAGTATTATGGGGAGCACATCTAAACTTTATGGATCCTGCGATTGGTAATTTACAACCAGTATTGAATTCATATTGGCTGATTATCCACGTAGCAGTTATCGTAGGTAGTTATGGTCCATTCACATTAGGTATGATATTAGGAATAGTGACTCTATTCTTAATGATTCTTACCAATGATAAGAATAAGAAGAAAATGGATCTTAATATTAAGGAGTTGACTTATATTAATGAGATGACATTAACGGTAGGTCTAGTTCTATTAACTATTGGTAACTTCTTAGGAGGTCAATGGGCTAATGAGAGCTGGGGACGCTACTGGGGATGGGATCCTAAAGAGACATGGGCATTAATTAGTATTATGATTTATGCTTTTGTGATCCATGCCAGATTAGTGCCTGCTATGCGAGGTACATGGTTATATAATGTATTCAGTGTAGTAGCGTATTATTCAATTATGATGACTTACTTCGGTGTTAACTTCTACTTAAGTGGATTGCACTCTTATGCATCAGGAGATAAAGTGATCACACCTACTGCTGTATGGTGGTCATTAGGATTTGTGATAGTATTAAGTGTCTTCTCTTATATTAAATATAAAAAGTACTTGAAGAAATAGTATTCTCTAAGTAGAATATAATCTAAAGCCCAGCTTCTTTTAGAAGCTGGGCTTTTTTTGTTTTTATATCTGATTCAAGAGTAGAATTGTGATATAGAAGGAGAAACTACGATATGTATTACATATTATATAGGTATAATTAACTATATTGTGATTAGTTTCTTTATTTTAGAAAAATTAGTGATTTAATTTTCTTAAAAAACATAATTTTATATTTAATGTAGTTTTTAAAGGTGAAATCTTTGAAATGTTTAGTTTTGTTTTGTGTTTTATATACATCTTTTTTGAGTAAAATTTAAATATATATACAAAAACTGCTCTTGTTGTAGTATATTTTTTAAATAAGGTTAAATTGTATGAGTAATAATTAAATTTTAACATTTGATGTTTGTTAAGTCGTTTTTTTTATAACTTTGTAGTACAAACTGTTTAAGATTTTAGGTTAAAACTTATTGTCTATACAAGATGTTATGATTTGATTAACGATTTGGGGAAAATGTGATCACTTCAGATTAATTAGTAAAATATTTTAAATAAATTTTTTTAAACATGAAAAAGAAAATTACTACTCTGTTTTTGTTAGCTCTAGGAGCTGGTATGTATGCACAGACTCCTGATCCTATTGGTATGGGGGTTGGTACTGCATTAGTACCTAATAAAAGTGCAATATTAGATATTGCTGCGAGTAAGAAAGGGGTCTTGATTCCTAGAATTGCTTTAAATGATGTTAAAGTATTTGGTTTAGAAGGGGATTCTAAAACTGAAAGTATGTTGGTCTTTAATGATAAAGGTACTGCTGCAAAAGGATTCTATTATTGGACTAATAATACTACGACTCCTGCAGAAAGTAAATGGGAACTTATTACTTCTGAATCTGTATTAAATCAAAAAATAGATGAACTTAAGAATTATGTTGATACAGAAATAAAAAAGATAACTAATATAGTAGATGGTGCTAACCTAAGTTATTTAGTTGCTTTTAATCCTACTGGAGGAGCAAATGGTAAAGGAGAGTTTTCTTATTTAGTTCCTGATGGTAGCGGAGGGTATACTCAAAAAGCAATTACATTTGCTGAGTTAATCGCCTTATCTGAGACTAAAACTTTTATGAAAGCAGAGATGCATAAAATAAAAGATCCAAATGATGAAACTGGTAAAACTGAAGTTGAAGTAGTAAAAGCTTATTACTATTTCAATGAAGATGCAGTTAACGCCTGGTTAATTGCTGGAAATGATATTAAAGATATTAATGACCCAGTTAAGGGGATTCCTTTTACTTCAGGATTTAAAATCGACGTAGTAGGTACTGTAAGTTCTAACTTAGAACAAGTATTTAATGATAATCGTAAGTTTATTGATAAATTTATTACTAAATCTGAAGGAAATGTTTTTGCTGAAGTAGTTAATAATGAAGTTAAGTTATACTATATTGACAAAACTAATGGTAAAACTGAAGTGAATTTCAATACTTTAGAAACAAAAACTAATATTCAGAAAACGATTGTTGACGCTTCTGGGAAAGAGGGAACTTATACAGATGCTACATTAGGAACTCTTAAAGAAGGTCAAATACTATTTAAATACAAATCTGAAGAATTAGATGCTAATCAGCAGCCTGTAAATTATTATTTAAATATTACAGAAGAGGTTAAAAATTCATTTAATCATCAAGATATCAAAGATGAGTTAAATAAATATTTGACTCAAGGAGGTAATGTTTACTATGGTGAAATTACTACAGGTGATGGTAAATTCGTGTTATATCATTTAATTGATAATGGTGATGGAACATTTACAAAAAAACCAATTGATATTAGTGAAAACATAATCGAAACGATTAAAACTAATGATAAAGTAACAGAGTTAATCAAGGAAAAAACAAAAGAAATCGTTGAGAACAATGTAACAACAGAAACAGGAGAAGTTATCGGTGGGTTTAAAGTATTTAAAACTATTGTAAGCGCATCTGTTGTACAAGGTGAAACTAGTGATGGAACTAAAGTTGATTATAATACGACATTTAGTGAGTCAATTAAATTAGAAAAATTTAGTCGATTATTGAACGTTGAGATTTTAGATGATAAAGGACAAGTAGTGTTGACAACTGTCACAGATGTTAAAGCAGGTAGTGCTGATCAAGGTAAAACACCTGTTGAGTTTAGATTTGGTGTTGGTAAAATGTATGCTCCATTAGCTTCAGGTAAACAATATGATGTGATCTTAAGATATATATCTGATGAGAAATTTACACCTACTAAATAGTCCTAAATAATTTAAAAAAATAACTTTAATAAGAAATTATAATGAAAAAACAAATATATACAGTATTAGCATTAGCATTATGTTTAGGTGCTTTTGCTCAAGAGAAACCAGGAGTAGGTATCAATACAAAAAGAGTAGATAAAAGTGCTATTCTAGACGTTGTGGCTGAAAAAAAAGGGGTTTTAATTCCTAGAATTGCTTTAAATGATGTGACTGTTTTCGGTTTAGATGGTGATTCTAAAAAAGAAAGTATGTTAGTTTACAATGAAAAAGGTACTGCTGCAAAAGGATTCTATTATTGGACTAATAATACTACGACTCCTGCAGAAAGTAAATGGGAACTTATTACTTCAGAATCTGTATTAAATCAAAAAATAGATGAAGTTAAGAATTATGTTGATACAGAAATAAAAAAGATAACTAATATAGTAGATGGTGCTAACCTAAGTTATTTAGTTGCTTTTAATCCTACTGGAGGAGCAAATGGTAAAGGAGAGTTTTCTTATTTAGTTCCTGATGGTAACGGAGGGTATACTCAAAAAGCAATTACATTTGCTGAGTTAATCGCCTTATCTGAGACTAAAACTTTTATGAAAGCAGAGATGCATAAAATAAAAGATCCAAATGATGAAACTGGTAAAACTGAAGTTGAAGTAGTAAAAGCTTATTACTATTTCAATGAAGATGCAGTTAACGCCTGGTTAATTGCTGGAAATGATATTAAAGATATTAATGACCCAGTTAAGGGGATTCCTTTTACTTCAGGATTTAAAATCGACGTAGTAGGTACTGTAAGTTCTAACTTAGAACAAGTATTTAATGATAATCGTAAGTTTATTGATAAATTTATTACTAAATCTGAAGGGAATGTTTTTGCTGAAGTAGTTAATAATGAAGTTAAGTTATACTATATTGACAAAACTAATGGTAAAACTGAAGTGAATTTCAATACTTTTGAAACAAAAACTAATATTCAGAAAACGATTGTTGACGCTTCTGGAAAAGAGGGAACTTATACAGATGCTACATTAGGAACTCTTAAAGAAGGTCAAATACTATTTAAATACAAATCTGAAGAATTAGATGCTAATCAGCAGCCTGTAAATTATTATTTAAATATTACAGAAGAGGTTAAAAATTCATTTAATCATCAAGATATCAAAGACGAGTTAAATAGATATTTGACTCAAGGAGGTAATGTTTACTATGGTGAAATCACTACAGGTGATGGTAAATTCGTGTTATATCATTTAATTGATAATGGTGATGGAACATTTACAAAAAAACCAATTGATATTAGTGAAAACATAATCGAAACGATTAAAACTAATGATAAAGTAACAGAGTTAATCAATGAGAAAACAAAAGTTGTAGTGACTACAGAAACTAATGTACCTACTGGGGAAGTTATCAATGGATATACTGTATATAAAGGTACTGCAGAGATACTTGTTAACCATGCGGATGGTTATGATTCTGAATTAGCTGCTAATACTTATGTAGTTACTAAACCAATGAAATTTGTAGTAGATGACGCAACTAAGAAAGGTTCTTGGGTTGAGAATAAAGCTGATAAATTTGGTAGATTACTTAAAGCATCAGTATTAGATAAAAATGGACAAGTATTATTCACTACAGTTACAGATGTAACTTCACCTGGTGATAATCAATTTAGATTTGCTTTTGGTGTTGGAAACAGTTATTATCCATTACCTAATGATAAATATGAGGTTGTTTTTGAATATCTTGGGGCAACAAAACAATAATAAAAAAAGTTAAGCACTATGAGAAAGTATTTAATAGCATGTGCTGCTCTATTTGGTATGTCCTATATAGGACATGCCCAAGTAGGGGTTGGTACACTAAGTCCTTCTGAGAGTACTGTCTTAGACATACACGCTAAGGATAGAGGGGTGCTTTTTCCAAGAGTTCATTTAAAAGATTTGAATGAATTAGATCCTGTTATTGGAAAAAAAGGAGACTTAAAGATTAAAGGATTAGTTGTATTTAATATTAATCCTAATTTACAAGATAAAGATCTTGCTGGAAAATCTGAAGGGTTTTATGTGTGGTCTGGTACATCTTGGGATAGATTAACAACACGAAGTGAAATTTTAAAGCTAATTGGAGATAACAATAGTAATCAATCTCTAGAAGAAATTTGGGCGGTCATTAATCAACTTATTAATCAAACTAAACCTGGAGAATCTTTGAAAGGAACTTCTGTCGTGTTGTATGATTTTGATAAAGAGCAATTTTATACATTAGTTAAAGATGATAAAGATAACGTTGTTAGTTCTGAGGTTGTTGACTTAACGAATGTAATCCAAAAGGCAGAAACAAAATCTTTAATTAATAGAGGAGAAGTTATTGCTGATGGGCAAAAACCAGAATTAGTTAAATCTTTGAATTATGACCAGACGAAGTTGAAGAAAGGTCAGATTTTCTATGAATATTTAGGAGAAGAGAGAGATAAAGATGGAAAGCAAATTCCTTTTTATCTTGATATAACTGGAGATGTTAAGAAAACCATTACTAATAATCAAGAGGTACAACAAATTTTTGAAGAAACAGTAAATAAGTTTTTGACAGAAGGAGGTAATGTATTTTATGGTGATCATGATGAAGATGGAAATGCTGTTACTGAAGATGTTTTATATTCTTATGTAATCAATAATACGACAGGTAAGAGAGAAAAAAAGATTATTAATATAACAGAAACGCTTCGTGAAATATTAAAGAATGAAAACTTTATAAAAGAACTTAAAGAAGCTGTTAGTTATAATATTAGTAGTGCCATTACACAAACAAATATTAAGTATGAAGGTAAAGTAGTTAATGTGTTTTCAAGCACAGCAACTGTTAACTCTCTAGACGCTGAGGTTGTTGGTGTAGAATTTCCTGATGAAGTAGGTATTAAAGCACTTAACATTTTTGATATCAAATTGTATAGTTTAGAAGGAAAATTGATAACTGTAGGTATTACAGATATTAAGTATGATAGAGGGTTACTAGATTTTTCTTTAGGTAGTGGAGGGTTATATACACCAATTACTGCTGGTTCATACAAGGTAGTTGTTCAGTTTACAAAGTAAAACTTATAACAAAGAGTAGTAAAAAGCCTCTAGACATTGTCTAAAGGCTTTCTCTTTTAAATAAAAAAGGTCTCAAAAATATTTTTTGAGACCTTTTTTATGTTATTTAACTTGGTAAGTACCTATCGGTGTTATGTAGTTTTTATAGATGAAGTCTACTCTTCCATTACCTGCATCTTTAGGGATTTCAAAGTGTACTTCTGTTGGTGTTACTTTGAAAATATATGCAGGAGTTGGTGTGTCTGATGCTCCAGGTTCTAATGCACGAGTTCCTTTTTCAGCATTTGTTTTTTTACTTGGTAATTTTTTAGTAAAATTGATTGTGTATTCTCCAGCTTTACTTTCATCAAAACCTTTTCCTTTTAAAATAGCTGTATCCCCAGGTTGTTTATTTGAGAAATCAACATTGTTTATTTGCTCAGGGTATCCTGTAGGTTTTGGGTCATTCTTACTATTGTCATCACTAGAACAGCTTACAACGCTCAAAGAGATTGAGGTAATAAGGAATAAAAAAAGTTTTTTCATAAAATTGATTAGTTAATTGTTTAGAACTCTAAAGTAGTACCTTTTTTAATTCTAACAAATTATTGTGTCTTTTTTATTAGTTCATTTAGTATCGAATTTAGCCCTTCTGAAGCAGTATTTTTAATAACGGTTAGTGAGCAAGGTGTATGCTGAACTAACGCTGGGTTCGTGTCTATATAATAGGCTTGAGCATCTGATCTAGCATAAGATATTAGTGAGGCTGCAGGATATACTTGCATAGAGGTTCCTATGATGATGATGATATCTGCTTCTTCTACTAATGGAATAGCTTTCTCTAGTTCAGGAACCATTTCTCCAAACCAAACTATATGTGGTCTAAGTGAATGACCGAGTTCATTAGAGTCATTTGCTAAGAGATCTTTTGTCCAAGGGTATATTAGTTTTTCATTCTGTTCACTACGCACTTTCAATAGTTCTCCATGTAAATGAATAATATTATTAGATCCTGCACGCTCGTGAAGATCATCTACATTCTGAGTGATGATGCTTACATTGTAGTATTGTTCTAATTGAGCTAGAATGTTGTGAGCTTTATTCGGTTGACAACTTAATAGTTGGCGTCTGCGATCATTATAAAATTGCAAGACTAGTTCTTTGTTTTGTTGCCACCCTTCAGGTGAAGCTACCTGCATAACGTCATGTCCTTCCCATAATCCATCAGCATCTCGGAATGTTTTAATACCACTTTCAGCACTCATTCCTGCGCCTGAAAGGACGACTAATTTTTTTTCCATAATATTCTTACCTTTGCAATTGTCTTAAAAATAAATATATAATGAATATTTCAAATAAGCTATTTCAGGACGTTGATTATTTAGAATACTTAGAGACTTTCTTGACTGAAAATAGAGTAGAGCGTTTTAAAGAAGTTTTAAAGGATCGTACAAATCATTTTACTGTTGTAGCTGAAGATGTATATCAATTGCATAATACGAGTGCTGTAATGCGTAGTTGTGAGGTTTTTGGTGTACAAGACTTACATGTTATAGAACAAAAATTTGGAAAGCGTATAGATAAAGAAATAGCTTTAGGTGCTGAGAAGTGGGTAGATATTCACCGTTATGCATCTATACCTACAGCCATTGAAGATATCAGGAAGAAGGGCTATCAGATTGTGGCAACTACTCCTCATGTAGAAGCAAATCATTTAGAAGACTTTGATATTAGTAAGCCTTCTGCTATATTCTTTGGTACAGAAAAAAATGGACTGTCTCCTGAAATTATAGAACAGGCAGATGCTTATATTAAAATACCAATGGTTGGTTTTACAGAAAGTTTGAATATATCAGTGTCAGCTGCGATTATTATTCAGAATCTAACTACAAGAGTAAGGAACTCAGATGTTGAATGGAGGTTAAAGGAAGAAGAAATACTTGTAAAAAGAATTGATTGGGCTAGAAAGTCTATTAAAGATATTGATTTTGTAACTGAACGTTATTTAGAATCTAAGCAATAATATAAAACAAAAAACTCCTTCAATTGAAGGAGTTTTTTGTTTTATATAAGTGATGTTATTTAAGTACTAGGATTGCTCTTTTTGCGTAGTTTCATATTGATAAACTCTACAGCTAACGAGAATGCAATAGCGAAATATAAATAACCTTTCGGTACAGCTCCTATTTCTTGTCCAGCTAATACAGCATGTGAGATGTGCATACTTTCTGTAGTAAGCATAAATCCAATCAATATTAAGAAGGAAAGTGCAAGAATTTGAATAGAAGGGTTCTTATTCACAAAGTTACCTACAGGTATAGCAAACAACATCATCACTCCAACAGAAACAATAACTGCAGCAATCATAATATATAGAGCTCCTTGTAAGCCATTAGTCATACCTACAGCTGTTAGAATACTATCAACAGAGAATATAATATCAATCATTAAAATCTGCATGATAATGTTGCTAAATGATTTAGTAGCTATTTTTTTTGCATTAGGAGCTTCATCTATAGGGTGATGATCATGCACATGAGCTACTTTTTCATGTATCTCTTTGGTCGATTTATAAATCAAGAAGATACCTCCACCTAATAAGATTAATGCTTGTCCATTGAAGTCTGCGCTAAACCAACTCCAATTGATACTAAATAAAGGTTTTTTCATAGCGATAAGCCATGTAACACCAAATAATAATGCAATACGCATAAACATGGCTAAAAACAGCCCTATTTTTGTTGCTTTTTTGCGTTGTTCTTCAGGTAGTTTACCTGTGACGATTGAGATAAAGATAACATTGTCTATTCCTAATACAATTTCTAAGAATGTCAATGTAATAAATGCTACTATAGCATCTGCAGTTAAAAATACTTCCATAGTATTTAGTTGTGGATTAGATTATAAATCAGCTATTTTTTTAATAGTTCCTCTTTCTCTTCTTGCATCTCCTACATACCCATATTCAAAAGTACATAGATCTCCGTCCGTAGTAATTATCTTAATGCTAACAGGCTTTTTATCAGCCATAGTCTTAGGATTAAGTTTCTCTAAGATAAACTCGCAATCGTTTACCCAACGTATAGCAGCACTATCTGTTTTACCTTCGAATGTTTCTATTTCTAATTCTTCAGTTCTAATGAAAGTAGAAACTTTCTTTTCTCCATTAATTTCGGCAGTAAATTCGAATTTACCTGTTTTAAATTTAGCACAATTTCTTTCTTGATTATAACAAGAGACTAATAAAAATAAAAAAGGTAAAAAGTAAAGTAGTTTAGTTTTCATGTTTTTAGTTTCCAAAAAGTGATTTTATAATAGTTTGTAATCCTTTAAAAAATAATAGCATAGAAGTTAAGCATATTAAACATCCTAAAATAAGTATAGGATAGAAAAAAGGGTGAGCTTGATTTTTTAGAGAACTATGGATAACGATAGGGCCTAAAAACATAAGGGGTAAAGTAATCATTAAGTATTTTACACCTTTGCTCAACAGTTTTCGATCAGTTTGTGGTTCTTCCATTATTTAGTTGATTTAAAACTTTCTATTGCTAAGCGGACATTCTGATATTGGTCTAAAAGTCCTTTAGCGATAGTGTAGTCTATATTTAATTCATTTATAATCATTTGTATTCCTCTTTCTTGTAGTTTAGCATTAGTCATTTTCATATCGACCATTTTATTGCCTTTTACTCGACCGATTTGTATCATACTACTAGTAGAGATCATATTAAGAACGAGTTTCTGCGCAGTACCAGCTTTCATACGAGAGCTACCTGTTACAAACTCAGGTCCTACGACCACCTCTATAGGATAATCAGCTACTTCAGCAAGAGGACTTCGAGGATTACAAGTTATACAACTTGTTGTGATTTTATTTTTTTGGCATTGTTCTAATGCTTTAATAACATAGGGAGTAGTACCAGATGCAGCGATACCAATGACAATATCTTTTGAATTGACATTATACTGTTGTAAATCTAACCAACCTTGTAAAGGATTGTCTTCTGCATTTTCTACAGCATGTCTAATGGCGTGATCTCCTCCGGCGATGATCCCAATAACTAAATCAGGTGATACTCCATAAGTAGGAGGGCATTCTGAAGCATCTAGGATTCCTAATCGTCCTGAAGTACCTGCTCCAATGTAGAATAGTCTTCCTCCATTGTTTAATTTAGAAACAACTTGTGTTACTGTCCTTTCTATTTGAGGAATTGCTTTTTCTACAGCTAAGGGAACAGAAAGATCTTCTTGATTGATATTAGACAATAATTCTTGGATAGACATCTTGTCTAGATTATCATAATTAGAAGATTGTTCTGTAATTTTTATAAAACTCACTTTTGAATAGTTTTTAAAAAAGTATGAACACAAAAGTAAGCAAAATAGTTTACTAACCCTTATTTATGTAGTAGAGGAACGATATAATTTTATGCCAAAAAAGCGGATTATTAAGAAGAGAAATTTTCTTTAAAATTATATTTATTCTTTTATTAAGTTAGGTAAGTATTTCTTTACTAAAGAATAAGGAGTTATTTAATGTCATTGGTTCTAAAATGATAAAATAATACTAGTAAATAATTTTTTGTGTTGTGAGAAATGAATTACTTTTGCAGAGAGTAAACTGCCTTATCGCTACTTTCAGTAATGAAAATAGAGGAAAGTCTGGACACCATAGGGAGGCATAATGGGTAACGCCCATCCTTGGCTTGCCAAGAGGACAAGTGCAACAGAAAGTATGTACAGGTAATGCTGTAGTGAAACCAGGTAAACTCTATGCGGTGAAATGTCATGTATATTTAGCGTTTGAGGGTGCCCGCCCGATGCTTTAGGGGTAGGCAGATAGAGCTATCGAGTAATTGATAGCCGGGATAAATGATAAGGGGGTACTTCGGTACTTACAGAATCCGGCTTATAGGTTTACTCATTATTTTTAGTATCTATTAGGTACTAAAAAAGGACTATTATCTAAGATAATAGTCCTTTTTTTATATGTTAGTATGAGATTTATTCATCATCGTCTTCCTCATCTTCATCTTCTAGCTCGTATTCAAAGAAGGTAAATACAGAACCACCATAGTTTTTTTCGAAAGAGAAATGTTCTAAATGATCCATTTTAGTAAACTTAGAGTGTTCTATAACAACCATACCTTGCTCATCAACAAGTCCTTTCTCAAAAATATCCTTTAGTATTTTCTCAAATTGTTCTTGGGTAAAATCATAAGGAGGATCGGCAAAAACGATATCATAGGAAGCTTGGTGCTTCTCTATAAATTTAAATACGTCAGACTTTAGTGGAATAATATTAAGATCTAGTTCTTTTGCTGTTTTCTTAATAAAGTTAACGCACCCCATATCACCATCTACACTAACGATAGATTCTGCTCCTCTAGAAGCAAATTCGTAGCTGATGTTTCCTGTACCTGCGAACAAGTCTAATATGGTTAGTTCACTAAAGTTAAAGTGATTATTTAGAATATTAAATAGAGATTCTTTACTCATATCCGTTGTAGGACGGACAGGTAGGTTTTTAGGGGGCGAAATACGTCTTCCTTTTAGTTTTCCTGATATAATTCTCATGAATGGAATAAAATGTAATATTGTTTAGGTACTTGATGATGTAATAAAAGATCATCGCTAATAAAAAAATTATTATCTACTACATTGACTTCTCGAATGTAGGTATATGCTTGTTCATAATAAGAGTCGTCCGTATCTACTCTTCCAATCAAGTAGAGTGGGTTTGACTCTGTATTTAATTCTAATTGTTCATAAGTAAACAAGATGTAATAAATAAAGTCTTGTGCAGTTTGGCATTGAAATGAATTAAAAAAAAGTAATTCTCCATTACTGACTACTACTAATTCAAAATGATCTTTTTGTAAAAAAGCATAAACTTCTTTTTCAGTATTTTTACTTGACTTTTTTAGTAAAATTTCTACTAGTAATGTATTAATGTTGTGGTAAGTAAAGCTTCCAAATTTATCAATTAAATAATTATTGATATTGACATAAGGAATATAAACATTATTAATAGCACTACTTTCTAATTCATCAAAAGCAAAGAAGTCTGTAGAAAACACTTTTGTTGAATACTGTAGATAATACCCCATAGAATCTTCATTGAATAGTTCTCTTGGGATAAATGTATTAAGTGTATTATCATGTAGTACAATTACTTCATCGTATCTTTCTGTTAATTCTATATGCTTTTGAAAAATTTTATCTAATTGTTCCTCTATAGATTTAGTTTGAGAAATAGCTTCAGATGCAAAGTGAATAATCTCATGTGCTAATTTGTCTTTAATAGCAAAAGAGAATTTATTTAAAGAAACTTGTATTAAAAGTTTATGGTAATTCTTTGACATCGTGAGTTTAAAATATGAATTTCGAATATAGGCAAAATTACACTTTTTTATTGCAATC
Organism: Myroides sp. C4067; assembly: GCF_038039665.1. Lineage (NCBI taxonomy): Bacteria > Pseudomonadati > Bacteroidota > Flavobacteriia > Flavobacteriales > Flavobacteriaceae > Myroides > Myroides sp. C4067. Next base: position 64,875 of record NZ_JBBPHJ010000016.1, on the reverse strand, counting down.
TTCTAGTCAAGGGATAAAAAGCTTAGTATCTTTGGCATACAATAGATAAAAAAGAATATACAACTATGATAGGTCAACAGTTTTATAAACTACTCCGTCAGAAATTTCCTTATGATTTAACTTTAAAGCAAGACATTTTTCTTCAGAAGATTGCTGATTTTGTTACAAATGATACACAAGATGAATTGTTTGTATTAAAAGGATATGCGGGTACTGGTAAAACTACATTGTTATCTACAGTAGTTAATGAATTGAGAAGCGTTAATAAGTTCTCTGTGATGCTTGCTCCTACAGGACGCGCAGCTAAGGTGATCAGTAATTATTCTAATCGATCTGCTTTTACCATTCATAAGAATATTTATTATCCTAAGCCTAGTAAGACAGGAGGTACTTTTCAATATACCATGCGTCATAATAGAAATCGAAATACGATATTTATAGTAGATGAGGCTTCTATGATTGGAGATGCTAGTGCAGGAGATACCTCTATGTATCCACATGGATCTTTATTGGACGACTTAGTTTATTATGTGTATTCTGGTTTTAATTGTAAGTTGATTTTAATAGGGGATACAGCTCAGTTACCTCCAGTAGGCATGAATATTAGTCCAGCATTAGATATAGACCAGCTTCGATTTAATTATGATATGGATATTCAGCATATAGAATTAGATGAAGTAATGCGACAAGAAGTTGATTCAGGAATTCTATATAATGCAACAGAACTACGTCTGGCAATCGGGTCTTATTTTGCAGATACTTTTCAGTTTCAATTACAAGGATTTAAAGATATTATTCGCCTAATAGATGGTTATGATATTCAGGATGCTATTTATTCATCATATTCAAACAGTGGGCCAGAAGAGACTACTTTCATTGTGCGTTCTAATAAACGTGCGAATGCATATAATCAGCAGATCAGAGCTCGTATTCTAGATAAGGATAGCGAGATATCAGCAGGTGATTTATTGATGGTTGTGAAGAATAATTACTTTTGGCTTAAAGACTCAACTGTAACTGACTTTATAGCAAATGGCGATATTATTGAAGTTTTACAAATCTATAGAACAATAGAGTTGTATGGGTTTAGATTTGCTTCTGTACGAATTAGAATGATTGATTATCCTGATATGACTCCTTTTGATACTATGATATTTTTGGATACTCTGACTAGTGAGTCGCCTGCTCTTACGTATGATCAGATGAACAAACTGTATAATGAAGTGTTGTTAGATTATGAAGATGAGATAACCAAATATCGAAAAATGCAGAAATTAAAAGAGAATGAATATTTTAATGCTTTGCAGGTTAAGTTTGCATACGCCATTACGTGTCATAAGTCACAAGGTGGTCAGTGGGAGACGGTATTTATTGAACAACCTTATTTACCTGATGGAATAACAGAAGATTACGTAAAATGGTTATATACAGCGATGACTCGTGCTAAGGATAAATTGTACCTAATAGGTTTTCAAGATGAATATTTTCTTCAAGACTGATAGATAAAATAGTTTAACATTACCCAATTATTATTAATAACAAGATAGTATATTTGAATACTAAAAAAGATTAAAATGAAAGTTATAGCAGTAATACCAGCTCGATATGCATCTACCCGTTTTCCTGCAAAGTTAATGGAAGATTTAGCAGGGAAAACTATTATCCGTCGTACTTATGAAGCAACATTAGCAACAGGGCTTTTTGATGATGTATTTGTAGCTACAGACTCAGAGTTGATTTACAATGAAATTATCCATCATGGGGGAAGAGCTGTGATGAGTGTTAAAGAACACGAGAGTGGGAGTGACCGTATAGCAGAAGCTGTAAAAGATATAGAGGCCGATATTGTTATTAATGTACAAGGAGATGAGCCTTTCGTTAGTAAAGAGAATTTAGAAAAGCTAATTGATATATTTCAGAGAGATGAGGCTAAGCAAGTAGATTTAGCTTCTTTAATGACTCCAATTAATGAATGGGCTACAATAGAGAATCCTAATAATGTAAAAGTAGTTGTGGATGATACCAATACAGCACTATACTTTTCTCGTTCTGTAATTCCTTACCCTAGAGATAAGGAAGTGAAAGTACAGTATTATCAACATATAGGGGTATATGCTTTTAGAAAAGAAGCTTTGCTTGAGTTTACAACTTTGCCAATGAAGTTTTTAGAAGCTTCTGAGAAGTTAGAGCAACTAAGATACTTAGAGTATGGTAAGCGTATTAAAATGGCTATTACAAAGCATTTAGGGATAGGAATAGATACACCAGAAGATTTAGAAAGAGCTAAACAGATAATAGCAGGTAATCCAGAATTAAGATAAAAAAAGAGGCTTTAAAATAAAATTTAAAGCCTCTTTTTTTATATAGTAGAATTGGTTATTTCCTCTTTGTTTTCTGTTTCAGTATTTACTTCATGAGTATTGTTACTGTTTGTATTATTTTGATAAACAGGAGTAGGGATTGGAACTTCCTTTTTCTCAATAGGTACTTTGATTATAGTCTCCCATTCTGCTGCTAATCTAGAGTCAATAACAGACTTCTTAAGCAGTAAGATAATAGGTTCATCAGGTAGAATGTTTAATTCTTTATCACTAATCTCTGTTCTTGTCTTACGCATTGCTTCTGGTAAGAATGTGTAATAACCGATTAGTGTTGATTCAAAATAACTCTGTTTATCAAGTTTATCTATTTTATACTTTTCTTCTTCGTTTAAGTATATATTCCCTTTAATAGGTAAGGCAAATCGATAAGTAAGCGTGTTTTGTGCTTTCGAATTGTTCAATATCAAATAGGGATCTCCTGCTATTTCTATTTGGTTAGTAGAACAAAAATCAGATAAGTCCTTATTTAAGGCTAATAAGTCTTCATTTAATGTTCCTATAGAAGAAGAAGCTTCTAGGTATAGGTATTCGATACTAGGAGTTGACTTGACTGCATCTAGTTTTACTTCATATTCTTTATACTGTTTAATAAAGTAAACAATAAAAGCATCTATGTTTTTGTTAAGACTATTAGTAGCTACTTGGTTAGGTGATCCTTTAAAAAAAGAAGTAAACTTTGTTTGTAAATCTAAGGTACCATTAAATGTAAAGGTGATTTGTGTCTTATTCTGTTGGCCTTTTAATCTCCAAATAATATTTGAAATCTTATTGTCATTTAAAATATCTTGAGATAAGCTATCGTATGGATGGCTATATTCTGCTCTTATATGATAAGATCCTAAATTTTCTAACTCTATTTGGTAAGTTCCATTATTAGACTTTTGGGAAGTCATCCAATCAGTCCAATTGTCTAAATCATTGATATAATTATAGACTATTTCTTTAGGAGCATCCACAGTGAATGTTCTCTCTACTTTATATTCGGGACTTTGAGTAAGTATGAATACAAAAAGAGAAACTAATGTTAATAGTAGTAAAAGAGAGAAATACTTTAGAATTTTCATAACAATTTAGAGCTATATGAATTACTTCAAAAAGTTTTTTAAAATAAATAAAGAACCTATAAATGATAAAAAGGCAACTAAGACCCATAGTCTATTTTTGTAATAGATACGGTGTAGTTTTATATCTTTTCTATACATGATAATCATTACTATGGTAAAAGCAATAATGAAAAATATAGCAAACTTAAGTTGTCCAGGTGTAAACATAATTATTTTTTAGCAAAAATAGTCAAAAGAGTTAGATTGTAGATAAAAAAAACGGCAGAATTACTGCCGTTTTTTAATATGATAAAAGAAACTTTAGATTAGATTTTTTCTGTCCATCCAAAAGTATCTTCAATATTCTTTTGTTGAATTCCTTGAAGAGCTGTTTTTAATTGAATTGCAAAAGAGTTCTCATCACTCACTTCTGGTAATCCATAGTAATTATCTTGGAAAGCAAATCCTTCGATTTGTCCTACTGTAACTGCAGTTCCTGCTCCGAAGATTTCTTTTAATTCACCTTTAGCATGTGCATCTAGTAAATCTTGAACTACGATAGATTTTACTTCTACATTAATTCCTTTGCTCTTAGCGATGTCAAGCAAACTTTTTCTAGTAACACCATCTAAGATTCTCTCACTAGTAGGAGCTGTAATTAAGGTATCTCCAATTCTGAAGAATACGTTCATAGTACCTGCTTCTTCTAGTTTAGTATGAGTAGCATCATCAGTCCAGATTACTTGTTGGTATCCTGCTTCTTGAGCTAATTTAGTTGGGTAGAATTGTCCAGCATAGTTACCAGAACATTTAGTGTAACCAACACCACCATTAGCAGCACGGCTATAGTGCTCAGCGATTTGAACTTTTACTTTTCCTGAGTAGTATGTACGTGCAGGCGAACAAATGATACAGAACATAAACTCGCTAGAAGGTCCAGCTACTACACCTTCATGAGTTCCGATCATAAAAGGACGAATGTATAATGCATTTCCTTGTCCTTGTTTAACCCAGTCTCTATCAAGGTTGATTAGTGCTTTTAATCCATCTACGAATCTTTCTTCGTCGATATGTGGCATAGCCATACGTTCTGCAGATTTGTTGAAACGAGCCCAGTTTTCACGTGGACGGAATAACCATACATCTTCATTTGCATCTTTGTATGCTTTCATTCCTTCAAAGATAGCTTGTCCATAGTGGAACACATTTGTTGAAGGTGCAAAAGACATTGGTCCATAAGGTTTGATTTCTACTTGTCCCCATTTACCATCTTTGTAGTGGCATACTAGCATGTGGTCAGTAAATACAGAACCAAACTTCAGGTTTTCGAAGTCAACTGATGCTATTTTTGATTTTTCTACTTTCTCAATAGAAAAAAGGTTGTTTGTTTCTAAACTCATTTCTTATAATGTTTTTTTAATTGTCTGTTTACTTATGCTTGCAATGTATTAAAAAAGCAACACATTACAAAATTATCAAAAAAAGTACTCAAAAATAGTTTCTTGTTGAACTTTATCTAAAATGCCGTGATAAATATTGTTTAATCGAAATTATTTACTGAAATTATAATAATCCATGAAAGATGTTTATATAAACTAAATCTTTTTGATTTATTTTTTTGACTTAATTTTGGTCTACCGAATACTTAATTTTTTTATCATGATAAGAATAATTGCTTCTTTAAGCATAATGGCTTTCATTTTGACAGGTTGTAAAAATGAAAATAAGGATAATTCTACTATAGTAGATGTACAGAAGACATACGAATATTTTGGAGATAGTGTAGTAATGGGAGATGTTCTTTCTAAAGAAGCTATGCTTAAGAGATACCAAGAATTAAAAGAAGGAGATACTATAAAAGTACAATTTGAAACAACTATTAATGATGTGTGCCAAAAGAAAGGTTGTTGGATGAATGTAGAGTTGCCAGGTGAGAAAAAAGGATTTGTTCGTTTTACAGATTACAGATTCTTTGCGCCTATGAATGCCGCTGGACATGAAGTTATAGTAGATGGTAGAGCGTTTATATCTGTAGTATCTGTAGATGAACTAAAACACTATGCTAAAGATGCAGGTAAGTCTGACGAAGAAATAGCAGCTATTACAGAACCTAAGGTTACTTACGCTTTTACAGCAGATGGTATCGCAATTAATAAAGATAAGTAATAGAAGGTGAGAAATAAATCAATATTGTGTCTTGTTCTATTAGTGTTTTCAGTTTTGTTGTCTTGTAAAAAAGAAACTAAACAAATAGAAGACAATAAAGAATCTGTGGTGAAAGATACAACTGCATTTAAGATGTATAATATGGCTCCGATGGCATCTCTTATGGAAGAGATGTATGCTCAAGGAGCATTTTTAAAGGCAGAAATAGAGCAAGAAAAGAAAGAATTGGGAACTTTACCTGATAAACATAGAGATATTCTTACTGCTAAGATGACAGATCCTAGTGATAGAGATATGTTTTTTACTGAGCAGGCAGAGCAGTATTTAAAGCTAGAACAGATTCTCTATCAAGATAATGAAGGTGATAAAGTACAACAGTTTAATGATATGATAAACTCATGTTTAACATGTCATCAAAAGAAATGTGGAGGACCTATTCCAAGAATTAAAAAATTATTGATACAGTGAAAAGAAAAATAGTGACAACCTCAGATGGATCTACTTCTATTGAGATTGAAGAATGGGGAGAAACATACCATTCTATTCATGGAGCTATTCAGGAGGCAAAACATGTCTACATAGAAAGAGGTTTTGATAAAATAGATAAAACTACTGTTAAAGTATTAGAAATGGGGTTTGGTACAGGACTAAATGCTTTTTTAACACTAGTAGAGGCTAGAAGAAAGGGTAAAATAGTAGAGTATCACAGTATTGAAGCTTTTCCTGTAACAGAACAAGAAAGCGTAGCATTAGATTTTAGTGCTTTATATGACAGAGATGGAGATGATATCTTGTTTAAACAGATGCATCAGTGTACTTGGGATGTATCACATGAGGTTACAGCAGAGTTTACGTTGCACAAGATTCATAGTACCTTTGAAGAAGCAGTAGTCAATCAGTCTTATTTTGATGTTATTTATTTTGATGTTTTTGGATATCAGTTTCAACCAGATTTATGGTCAGTAGAGATATTCCAGAAGGTTTATGACGCACTAGGAGATACGGGGGTTTTAGCCACGTATGCTTGTAGGGGGCCTATTAAAAGGGCGATGAAAGAAGTAGGATTTACAATAGAGAAGGTTCCTGGACCTCCAGGTAAAAGGGAAATGTTAGTAGGTTATAAACGTTAATCTACTTCTATAAAACGACAATGTAGGTAAATATGCCATCAATTAGAGTTCTATTTGACCACAAATATAATTTGTGAGGCATTCATCTAATATTATTGTGTTTTTTGTGGTTATTTTTTTGTTGCTCTAGTGTTAATACTGTGTGATTAAATATGTCTTAAAGTTAAGTTTTCTGTAGTCTTATTTTATTTTAATAGAAAGTGTGTAAGTTTGTTTGTAGAAAAAGAAAAAAACAGTAGTTATGAACAAACGAATGATGTTAGAGTATACTACCCTTGTACTTAAGAATGTCAGTTTTGATTCGGTATTATTTTCTAAAGAGTTAGAAAAAGCGGTAAAGACATTATTACCTTATGACTTAGGACAGCTAATGATTTGGGTTAATGAATTTTTAAAAGAACAACCTAATCTTAGAGCTGAATTAGCTTTATTAGACAGTGAAATAATAGAAGAGCTTGCCTATGCATAGGGCAAGCTTTTTTTGTTTATACTAGAATTAAGTACGTAAAAACGACTCATTGAGTTTTAAATTTATATTTTTACCAAACTAGAAAATTATAAAGAATGAAAAAAATAGTTTTATTAGCCATAATGTCTTTAGGTGTATTAATTTCTTGTAAGGATAAAAATATAGAGCAAGGAGAAAATAGTACTGTTGAGCATAATGATGTGCCTGAAGTAACCGAAATAGATGCTTCTGAAGAGGTGAAGGTATTATATGTAGCTTCTAAGCTGGATGAGTGTGCTGGGATTTCTCCTAAAAAATGTATGATGGTCAAGGAGGAAGAAGATGCACCTTGGGAGTTAATGTATCAAGAGATAGAGGGGTTTAATTATGAAGAAGGATATGAGTATAAAATAGAAGTGAAAAGAATAGATGTACCTAATCCTCCTGCAGATACACCATCTTTTAGATATGTTTTAGTAAGTGAGATTGCAAAAGAAAAAAAAGCATAGTATTATGGAGGATATTGTGTTAATGGATGATCGCGTCATTCTTAAACCACTAGAAGCATATAATTATAATGATTTAGTAGGATTTGCAATTAAAGAACCTGAAATATGGAAATATGCAACTGTGGGAGTTGAAGGAGCTGATGGAATGAAGAACTATATTAGTCAGGCAATAGAAGAAAGGAATAAGGGTAAAGCGTATCCTTTCATTGTTTTTGATAAAAGGACAGAAGAGTATGTTGGCTCTACGCGATTTTATAATATTGATCAAAAGAACAAGACGCTATTAATAGGGTATACTTGGTATAGTAAACTTACTCAAGGAACTGGAGTAAACAAGCACTGTAAGTATATGATGTTTAAATATGCTTTTGAAGTGATGGGAATGGAAAGGGTAGAGTTTAGAGTAGATAATACCAACGAGAGGAGTAAAGTAGCTGTTCAGAGTGTAGGTTGTACCCTAGAAGGGGTATTGAGAAGCGAAATCATTATCCACAGTGGTAGACGTAGAGATACAGCTATATTTAGTATGCTTAAAGACGAATGGTTTAGTTATGCTAAAGAGGCTCTAGAAGCAAAATTATAAGAACAAAAAAGACGATTTAACCAAATCGTCTTTTTTGTTATATTTTATCAATAACCTTACGGCGTTCTGCCCCAGTAGTTTTAAAGTGAGTAGGAGTTAGACCTGTTACTTTTTTAAACTGTTTGCTTAAGTGAGCTACACTACTATAATTTAATTGATAGGTTATCTCTTTTAGGCTTAATTCATCATATACTAACAGTTCTTTTACCTTTTCTATTTTTAATTGAATAAAGTATTGTTCTATAGTAGTAGATTCTAATTGCGAAAATAATAGGCTTAGAGCGTGGTAATCCATTTGCATTTTATCCGCTATATAAGCAGATAGTGGTATTTGTAGATTAGCATTGTGTTTTTGTACTAATTCTATTAATACTGTTTTGACTTTGTCTACTGTTTTACTTTTTTGATTGTCTAGGAGTTCAAAACCAATCTTTTGTAATTTAACTTCAATCTCTTTTAGCTGTGAAGAGTTCAAGTCTTCTTGTATTTCTATTTCTCCTAGTTCTATTTTAGTAGGGGTGTATTTTGCTTCTGTCAGTAGATTATCTACTGCCATTTTACACCTTTCACACACCATGTTTTTTATATATAGTTTCATCTGAAATATCCTTTTAGAAACTCAAAGATACTAAATCACATTTGAACATAAATATACAGAGACAATATAGTTTGACAGTAAAAGTGTTATTTTATGCTTTTAGTATTTAGTTGATTTTATAGTAAATAATCATTGTTTTGTTATTTTTTTGATATAATTAGTATTACTCAAAGTGAGAATCAATATGTTTCTTCACACTTAGATAATTCGGTGGTATAGTAGTGTATAGCTCAGTTTTCAATAGTTGTATTTGTTACCTTTACTCATGATGATTAACTATAAGTAGCAATATGAAAATTTTTAATACAGCACAAATGCAAGCATTGGATAAAGAGACAGTATCCAATCAATATATATCTTCATTTAAGTTAATGGAGAGAGCAACAACTAAAGTCTTTGAGAAGTTGCAAACTAGATATAAATTATATCAAACATCATTTGTTATTTTTTGTGGAACGGGAAATAATGGAGGTGATGGATTAACCTTAGCTAGATTATTAAAAGAAGGAGGAGCTATGGTGAAGGTATTCTTGGTGCAAACTAAGAAATATAGTCCTGATAATGCTCAGAATCAAGATCTATTAGAGGATAGAGATATCAATGTAGAGAAGTTTAATACAAAGAGTAAATTAAAAGTAAAGAAAGATGATGTTATCGTAGATGCTTTATTTGGTATAGGATTACATAGTCCTTTAGATGAAGAGTGGCGTCCTATCTTTGATTTTTTAAATGAAACTCCATGTCTAGAGAGAGTTTCTATAGATATGCCTTCAGGATTATTAGCAGATGTGGCAACACCAAAAGAAGCTATTGTATTTAAGGCTGATGTAGTTTATACATTCCAATTACCAAAAACAGCATTACTGTTATCTGATGCTAAAGAATATGTGAAAGAACTAGAAATATTAGATATAGGACTCGATCTAGACTATATAGAGAGTACTAAGTCGGATGCTTATTTTGTAGAACAGGATAAAGTGAAAAACTTAGTGAAATCAGGAACTAAGTTTAGTAATAAGGATGACTTTGGTAGAGTAATATTAATCGGTGGGAGTAAAGGAAAAATAGGAGCTGTGACTTTAGCAAGTAAGGCTGCTATGCATACAGGAAGTGGAATCGTGACGGCCTATGTACCGAGTTGCGGATATACTATCGTACAGACAGGGATACCTGAAGTCATGTGTGATACATGTACTAGTGAAGACTATATAAAAGTATTTCCATCTGTAGAACATTATGATGCAGTAGGAGTAGGGTGTGGTATAGGATTACATAAAGATACAGCTACTGCATTAATCAGTTTTTTAAAAGAGAATAAGGATAGGAAATTAGTAATAGATGCAGATGCTCTTAATATTATTAGTGAACAGAAGTGTTTAGATAAAGTTCCAGCAGAAAGTATCTTAACCCCACACGAAAAAGAACTGAAAAGACTTATCGGTGAGTGGGATAATGACTTTGATAAGATTGATAAAGTAAAACAGTTGGCTAAAAAGCACAATGTCATCTTTGTATTAAAAGGAGCACATACGATAACAATAGCACCAGACGAAACGATCTACTTTAACTCATCAGGTAACTGGGGAATGGCTACTGCTGGAGTAGGAGATACCTTGACAGGTATGATTACCTCTTTACTTGGGCAGGGTTACACTAGTAAAGAAGCCGCTATAGTAGGAGTCTATTTACATGGATTAGCAGGTGATTTAGCTATTGAGAATATTCATCCACATAGTCTAGTTGCTTCGGATGTAAGTAACCATATTAGTGCTGCTTATAATCAAATTGCATTATAAATAGTGAATATAAAAATGTAAGGCTACCTCTAAGAAGGTAGCCTTACTTTATTTGTTTAGTTTAGAATAGATCACCGTATCTAAGAATTGACCATCAAAGAACCAGTTTTCTTTTAAATGACCTTCTTTGATAAAGCCGCATTTTTCAAGAACTTTCATAGAACCAATATTCTCTGGATCTAAGAGCGCTTCTATAGAATGTAATTTCATTGTAAAGAAGCCATAATGTACGATGGCTTGAAGAGCTTCAGTTATATAACCTTTTCCATTATACTGGGGCAAAGACATATATCCTGTTTCTGCTCTATAGTGCTCTAGTTTCATACGATAAAACCCGATGGTGCCGATCATTGTACCTTCTTCTTTTAGCGTGATTGCCCAATTAACACATTCTTTAGCTGCCATTCTTTCATCTATAGAATGGATATATTGTTTTATTTCTTCTTCTGACTGTGTAACGGGTACAGGGATATACTTCATCACTTCTGGGTCTGTACGCATGGTGTACATCGTATTTAAGTCATTTATATCTAAACGTCTAAGAATAAGTCTATCTGTTTCGAGTATAGGAAATATGGTTAAGTCTATATTTAGCATGTTTTTTGAATTGGTTTAAAAACAAATCTAAATATAATATGGCATAGACTTGTTGTCTATGCCATATTATATCATTTTTAATAAGTAGGTTCTATTTAGTTACTTCATCTATCAAGTAGAAGATTGACTTAAAGTTTACACCTCCATATTCTGTTAGCCCTATTTCACACGTACGACTAGTAGAGAATGCATCCTTCGCATCAGTAGGTATTTGTTCTTTTAAGTGTCTATTACCATGTTTGTTTAATTCAGGGAACGTAAACCCTCTATCTCCTGCGAAGCCACAGCAGTTGCTATCAATATAGTTTACTTTCTCAGCACACAGCTTAGTCAATTCAAGTAACTTGCCTTCTAATCCTACTTTCTTAACAGAGCATACAGGGAATACACTGATTTCTTTTCTTGGACTCTTAACAGGTAATATAGGCATCACATAATCTAACATAAATTCGATAGGATCGTGCATTTTTAGCTTACCATCTTTATGAGCATCATAGAAGGTATAAAAACAAGGACTCATGTCGAATAATACAGGATATCTACCATCCTCAGTAGCTTTTAATAAAGCAAGTTCTAATTCGGATGATTTAATATGACCTTCTTCTTTCATTCCTTTACTGCTAAATGGCATTCCACAGCACATATTATTTACGTTTTCTGGATAGATAATGGTATATCCAGCACGTTTAAGTAGTTCTACGGTTTTAGCAGTTAAGTCCATATCAGATTTAGGATAGTCATTAGATTTACCCATTGTTCTATTAATGCATGAAGGGAAGTAAACTACTTTTCTATCTTGTCCAGGATTAACGATAGCTTCTGTTATTTTGTGCTTATTGCCTTTAGGCATAGCTACGTTCCATTGCGGTATTTTATTACCAGACATCTTACGCATACCACTTGACACACTAGTCATAATCTTATTCCCTAAGATATTTTGGAATACCCCGACGGTGTTTAATGCTTTGCGTCCCATAGCTGTTACGCGCTCCATATTTTCTACGAAGTATTCAGCATTTTTTCTGTCTTTCTCAGTAATAGCGCTATGACGAATGTTTTTAATGTATTTACCCGTATCTATTTTTACAGGGCATGCTAAGGCGCATAGACCATCTGTTGCACACGTTTCGTCTGCATAGTAGTGAGCACTATCAACTAAGTTCTCTAACTCTTCTGTATCTTTTCCTATGGCTTGTAGTCTTGCTATTTCTCTACCTACTACGATACGCTGTCTTGGTGATAGTGTGAGCCCTTCTGAGACACAGTGTGATTCACAGAATCCACATTCGATACATTTATCTACTATTTCGTTGGTAGCAGGAGAAGCCTTGAAGTTCTCTAAGTGAACATGAGGATTAGCATTGATAATCACACCAGGGTTAACTAAGTTATGTGGGTCGAAGATAGTTTTGACTTTTAGCATAATGTCATACGCTTGTTTACCCCATTCTTTCTCTACGAAAGGAGCCATATTTCGCCCTGTTCCATGTTCTGCTTTTAATGAACCATCAAATCTATCTACTACTATTTCTACCAACCCATCCATTAATCGAGCATATCTGTCTATTTCTTCTTGAGTAGAGAAATCTTGTGAGAATACTAGGTGTAAGTTTCCTTCTAAGGCATGCCCGAATAGTACTGCATCATGGTATTGTAATTCTGCAAACAAATCTTTCATAGCAATACACGCATCGGCTAATTTCTCTACAGGAAAGGCAACATCTTCAATGATACAAGTAGTACCTGTCTTTCTCAATGCTCCTGTCGTAGGTAACAGACCATTTCTAGCCTTCCAATTGAATGCGTATTGTTGAGGTTCTGAAGTAAACTCAAAAGGTTTATAAGTAGGAGTAGAAGCGATAGCTTCTCTAATCTGTTGTTGTTTAGTTGACATTTCAGTTTCATTCTCTGCTTGTGCTTCGACAAGTAAGATACAAGCCGTTTCTGGTAATGTCTTGAAATATTCTGGGGCAAGAGCTTCATCTTCGATAGATTTAATACTATTTCTATCTAGTAACTCTACTGCCGCTACAGGGCTTTTCTTTAAAAAAGGCACTGCTTGACAGGCTTTTTCTATCGTTTCAAAAATCATTAATGTACATGCTTTGTGTTTGTAATTAATGACTGTATTATACGTAATATCAGAGATAAAGGCTAATGTACCCTCAGACCCTATCATAATATGCTTAATGATTTCATAAGGATCGTGATAGTCTATAAACGCGTTAAGGCTATATCCTGTGGTATTTTTGATTTTAAACTTGCGCTCTATTCGGTCGTATAATGTGCGATCTGTGTAGATAGCATCCCTTAAACGCTCTATTTCTTTGATGATTTCAGGGTGTTTCTCAGCGAACTCTTTTTTGCTTTCTTCGCTTGCTGTATCTAATACAGTTCCGTCATAAAGAACAATCTTAATATCTGCAATTGTATTATAAGAGTTCTGCGAAGTACCACAGCACATTCCACTAGCGTTATTAGCAGCGATACCGCCTATCATTGCGGCATTGATAGAACCAGGATCAGGACCGATTTTACGTCCATAAGGAGCCAGGATAATATTAGCTCTTCCTCCAATAATACCGGGCTGAAACTTCGCTTGAAGCCCATTGTTTAAGATTTCGTATTTTTTCCATTGATGAGTAGCCACCATCAAGACAGAATCTGTTACTGCCTGTCCAGATAGACTTGTTCCTGCCGCTCGGTACGTCACCGCTACATTATGCCTTGTAGCAGTCTGTAGAGTAGCTACAGCTTCTTGGTGATTGTGTACTTGAACAACTATTTTAGGAACTAATTTATAAAAACTAGCATCAGTACCATACGCTAATAGTTGAATCGGATTAGTGATAATTCTATCAGAATCTAAGTGATTAGCTAGTTCTTCTTTGAACTTTTGGTATTGTAATGGTAACATATTTCTATCTTTTTTAATATGCTACAATTTACAAAACATATAAAAAAGATAAGAGTAGAACGCTTTGTTTATACTGGATTTAAATAAGATGCGGTAGTTGGAGGTATGGTGATGAATAATGTTTAAATTATAATGTTTCGAGATTGCTAGGGGTTTTCTTGAGGTATTCTTGCACCTTTCTTCGAGAAAAATGCCTTCTGAGCTAGAAAATCCCAAGGAATCTCCAAGAAAACCTCAAGAAAGTGCAAGGAAAATAGGGCTTGGTTGGTAGAGAAAGATTAGTAGAGATTACTTAGAAGGACTTTTTTGTAAACTGTTTTGACCTAATTGGTTAGTGTTAGAAATAACTATTGGAAGGCCATCATAAAAAACAAAAAAAGACCACTATGAAATCCAAGGTTTAAATACTACCTTTGCACAAAATTTAGACACACAACAACACAAAGTCATTTAGTATGTATAAAAGCATTATTAAGCCTATATTTTTTAGGTTTGACCCAGAGAAAGTGCATCATTTTACCTTCGGTGCTCTTAAATTCGTGAATAGTATTCCTGGTGTATCCGCACTTATTCGCGCCAATTGTCAAGTAAATGACCCTAGATTAGAGAGAGAAGTATTTGGATTAAAGTTTAAGAATCCAGTAGGTCTTGCAGCAGGACTTGATAAAGATGCTAAGTTATACAGTGAATTAGAAAACTTTGGTTTTGGTTTTATAGAAATCGGGACTCTTACTCCAAAAGGACAACCTGGAAATCCTAAAAAGAGATTATTCCGTCTAAAAGAAGACAATGGTCTTATCAATAGAATGGGATTTAACAATGGAGGGATAGAAGAGGCTATTGAGCGTCTAAAGAAGAATAAAGGAACGCTGATAGGAGGGAATATTGGGAAGAACAAAGTGACTCCTAATGAACAAGCAAATGAAGATTATGAAATCTGTTTTGAAGCGTTGTTTCCTTATGTAGATTATTTCGTGGTAAATGTGAGTTCACCTAATACACCTAATTTACGTGCATTACAGGATAAAGAACCACTGAAAGCGTTACTTCACGGATTACAAGTTAAAAATAATCAGAAAGAGGCTCCTAAGCCTATTTTACTGAAGATAGCACCAGATTTAACAGATGATCAGTTATTAGATATTATAGAGATCGTTACAGAAACAAAGATAGCTGGAGTGATCGCTACGAATACTACTATCGATCGCAGTAATCTGAAGTCTATTCATCAGCAGGAGACAGGGGGACTAAGCGGAAAACCTCTGACAAAGAGAAGTACAGAGGTTATTCGATTCTTATCTGAGAAGAGTAATAAAGCATTCCCTATTATCGGTGTGGGAGGTATACATTCTGCAGAAGATGCGATAGAAAAACTAGAGGCAGGAGCAAGCTTGATTCAGCTTTATACTGGCTTTATATATGAAGGACCAGGCTTGATTAAAAAGATTAATAAAGCCATATTATCTAAATATTAGAATTAATTATGTCAACAGAAGTATTATATACTTTTTTTATAACTTGTTTTTTATTGATTATTACTCCAGGACCAGATATTCTATATGTGGTTTCGCAGAGCATTACCAGAGGGCGTAAGTATGGATATGCGGTAGTGGTAGGACAGGTAGGAGGTTTATTATTCCATTTATCATTATTTGCTTTTGGGATTTCTGCCTTAATTACGCAATCTGAATTACTGTTTAAAGGTGTTAAGTTATTCGGAGCCTTATATCTATTCTGGTTGTCTTATAAAGTATTTCAGGAAGAGAATGTAATCGTCATTGATGAATCTACTTCAGGACAGAATGATAAGACTTTTATGGGATTTGTCAGAAAAGGGTTGCTGATGAATGTATTAAACCCAAAGGTGATGATGTTCTTTTTGGCTTTATTCCCAGGGTTTATTACAGAAAGTGCAGGTAGTGTACAGAAACAGGTTTTTGTACTAGGTACCGTGTTTATTACAGAGGCAGTAGTCATTTTCTTTATCATCTGTACTATAGCAGCTAAGCTGACAGATTATATGAGAGATAATAAATATGTCAATATATTTTTAAAGTGGCTTCAAATCATCGTTTTTAGTGGATTAGCAGTTTTTCTACTAGTAAGCTAAGAAGAAAATAATAGTAAAAAAGGTTCTAAGGATAATATCTTTAGAACCTTTTTTTGTTTATAGGAACTCTATGTGTCAGATAATCAATAGAATGTTGTTTGAGTATGTTAAGTAAATAAAATAAAGAAAATCACATTGTAAAATTGTGGCTTTTCATTTATATTTGAATTATATGAAACCAGCAGTAAAAATTATAGAATGTCCTCGTGATGCTATGCAAGGCATTAAGATGTTTATCCCAACAGAAAAAAAGGTACAGTATATACAGTCTCTTTTAAGAGTGGGGTTTGATACCATAGATTTTGGTAGTTTTGTTTCTCCTAAGGCTATTCCTCAGATGCAGGATACGGCTGAGTTATTAGCTCAGTTAGACTTGAGTAAGACAGAGAGCAAACTATTAGCTATTATCGCAAACACGAGAGGTGCAGAACAAGCTGCTGAGCATAAAGAAATTCAGTACTTAGGATTCCCTTTTTCTATATCAGAGAACTTCCAGATGCGTAATACACATAAGACTATTGCAGAATCTATCGTTACCTTAGATGAGATATTGAATATCGCTACTAAGGCGGATAAAGAGGTTGTGGCTTATCTATCTATGGGCTTCGGAAATCCTTATGGAGATCCGTGGGATGTAGATATCGTAGGGGATTGGACTGAAAAGTTGTCAAAGATGGGGGTGAAGATTCTTTCATTATCGGATACGGTAGGAAGTTCTACACCAGAAGTGATAGATTATTTATTTAGCAATTTGATTCCAGCTTATCCTAATATTGAGTTTGGAGCACATCTACACACTACTCCTGACAGTTGGTTTGAGAAGATTGATGCGGCGTATAAGGCAGGATGTCTACGTTATGATGGTGCAATAAAAGGTTATGGGGGATGTCCAATGGCAAAAGATGATTTGACTGGAAATATGCCAACAGAGAAGATGTTGAGCTACTTTACAGCAAATAAGGTAGATACGAACTTGAGTGCTATGTCATTTGAAAGCTCATATAATGAAGCTTTAAAAATATTTAATTTTTACCATTAAAGTTTTTTATTACATAGAAAAATAGTAAATTTGCGTGCAATTCAACGACATTGCACATGAAAGCACACACAACTAAAATCATCGGTCAAGGACTTACTTACGATGATGTATTACTAGTTCCAAACTATTCAGAAATACTTCCAAGAGAAGTTAGTTTAAAATCAAAATTTTCTAGAAACATTACTTTGAACGTTCCTGTAGTATCTGCTGCGATGGATACTGTAACGGAAAGTGAAATGGCTATTGCTATGGCTCGTGAGGGGGGAATCGGAGTGATTCACAAGAACATGACTGCTGAAGAGCAAGCAAAAGAAGTAAGAAAGGTAAAAAGAGCTGAGTCAGGTATGATTATAGACCCAGTAACTCTTCCTCTTACAGCTACTGTAGGTGATGCGAAAAAGGCAATGGCTGAATTCGGAATCGGAGGTATTCCAATTGTTGATGACAATGGGCTTCTTAAAGGAATCATTACGAATAGAGATATGCGCTTCGAAAAACAAAACGATCGTGCTATCACAGAGGTAATGACTAAAGATAATCTAGTAACTGCTGCTGAGGGTACTACTTTAGATCAAGCAGAAGAAATTCTTCAAGAGAAAAAAATCGAAAAATTACCAGTAGTTAATGCTGATAATAAATTAGTAGGATTAATCACTTTTAGAGATATCACTAAACTTACTTTAAAACCAAATGCTAATAAGGACAAGTTCGGTAGACTACGTGTTGCAGCTGCTTTAGGAGTAACTGCTGATGCTGTAGATAGAGCTAAATTATTAGTACAAGCTGGTGTAGATGCATTAATTATAGATACTGCACATGGTCACTCTCAAGGAGTGGTAGGGGTATTAAAAGCGGTAAAAACTGCTTTCCCTGAAATCGATGTAGTAGTAGGTAATATCGCTACTCCAGAGGCTGCTTTATTCTTAGTAGAGAATGGTGCTGACGCTGTTAAAGTAGGTATCGGACCTGGATCTATCTGTACTACACGTGTAGTAGCAGGGGTTGGGTTCCCACAGTTCTCAGCTATCATGGAAGTAGCAGCTGCTCTAAAGGGAACAGGTGTACCAGTGATCGGTGATGGAGGTCTTCGTTATACAGGAGATATCCCTAAAGCGTTAGGAGCAGGAGCAGACTGTGTAATGCTAGGATCAATGCTAGCAGGTACTAAGGAATCTCCAGGTGAAACTATTATCTTCGAAGGAAGAAAGTTCAAAGCTTACCGCGGAATGGGATCTGTAGCTGCTATGAAACAAGGTTCTAAAGATCGTTACTTCCAAGATGTGGAAGATGATGTGAAAAAATTGGTACCAGAAGGAATCGAAGGTAGAGTACCTTATAAAGGAGAACTTAGCGAGAGTATGTTACAGTTCATAGGAGGTCTTAGAGCAGGTATGGGATACTGTGGTGCTAAAGATATTCCTACATTACAAGAAGTGGCTAGATTTGTTCAGTTAACTGCTTCTGGTATTGGAGAGAGTCACCCTCACAATATTACGATTACTAAATCTGCACCTAACTATTCTAGATAGTGTTAGATGGTATGTTACGGATTACAAATTCGCAACAACCTTAGAGATATAATTAAAATAATAGGGCTATTTCGTACGAAATAGCCCTATTATTTTTTATAAGATAAGTGGTAATTATGCTTTTATAGTATCTACTAAACGTCTTATTTTAATATTTAATACAACATAAGTAAGAGATACAAATGGTGAAATAATATTAAAGAATGCGTAAGGAGCATATGTCATTGTATCAATTCCTAGTACTCCTGAGTGATAAGCCCCACAAGTATTCCAAGGAATTAGTACTGATGTCACAGTCCCTGAATCTTCTAGTGTTCTACTTAAGTTCTCAGGCGCAAGTCCTTTATCCTTATAGGCTTTAGAAAACATTTTACCAGGTATTACTAATGATAAATATTGTTCAGAAGCAGTTAAGTTTACAACAACGCAACTTGCCATTGTGCTTGCGAATAATCCAAAAACTGACTTTGCTATGCTCAATAGGGTTTGTGTTATTTTCTTTAAAGCTCCAATAGCTTCCATTGCTCCACCGAAGAACATTGCACAGATAATTAACCATACTGTGTTTAGCATGCTTTTCATTCCTCCTGCTTCGAATAAGCTATTTAAACTTTCCATAGGAGATAGGATAGCAATATCTGTAGTGATGGCATTCATAATTCCTTTATAGGCTGTAACTGGTGTCAATGAAGTTCCTTCTCCTACAAAGGCTACTATATCTGGCTGAAAAAATAGAGCGAATACAGCTCCTAATAAGGTTCCTAAAAGTAAAGCAAGTATTGGTTTCATCTTTTTTAATATTGCTCCAATTACGATGACAGGAACTAAGAATAACCAAGGTGTAATGTTGAATGTTTGGTCAATTGCCTGTAATGAAGCGGACATATCTATGGTCTCAGGTACATCAAGATTAAAACTGATGATGATAAATATGATTAAGGTTAGTACATAGGTAGGGATAGTAGTGAACATCATATATCTTATATGAGTAAACAAATCTGTACCAGCCATAGCAGAGGCTAGATTAGTAGTGTCTGATAGTGGAGATAACTTATCTCCAAAGTATGCTCCTGATATTACAGCACCTCCAATAAGCGCTAGATCAATACCCATCGCATTACCTATACCTACTAGAGCAATACCTACTGTAGCAGATGTGGTCCAAGAACTACCTGTTGCCAAGGCGATAATGGAACAGATAATTACTGTCGCTGGTAAGAATATATGAGGTTCTAAAATCTGTAAACCATAGTAAATCATTGTCGGAATAATACCACTCAATAACCAAGTTCCTGATAAGGCTCCTACTAATAACAGTATATAGATAGCTCTAGTGGTCTCTCTAACGTTCTTAGTGATTTTTTTAATAATATCTTCGTAATCGACTTTATTGTATAGACCTATTCCGATTGCGATAAGCCCACCTATTAATAGAACGAATTGGTTAGAACCCGCTAAAGCAGCACTACCATAAACGAATACATTAGTACCTAATAGTGCAATAAGGACTATCATAGGGATTAGAGATTGTAATAAGGTTATTTTTTTGGATTTGACTTTAGTTTCAATATTCATGATTGTTTTATGTTGTTTGTAAAGAGCTTGAAGATACATAAAAATCAATAGAATTTAATATCTGTACAATATTATTTAGAATAAAACTACATATTGCCGTTTTATTGCTAATCCTTTAAAGTACGGCTTTTGTGTGAGAAGTGTTTATAATGAATATGTTGTAATAAAAAAGCCTCATAAAATTAATTATGAGGCTTTGTCTTATAGGCTGATAATTTTATTTTATAGGTTCTTCATCTCTTGGAGGACCTATTTTTGTATAATTTATTTGAACAAGTTCTAATTGACCATTTATACTTACTCTAGTTACTAAAGAGAGCTCGTTTTGTTCTACTTTGACAATTTGTCTTTTGTCATTAACACTTTCAAAAACAATAAAATCATCAGAAACGTTACCTAACTTAACTTTAGGTTTTATTTCATTACTATAATATTGAACTAATTTGACTGATTCAAGTTGATCTGTGAAAACCTCTAGTTCTTCATTTTTATTAAATGTACCGATTTCAGTGTATTTAACTGTACTACCATCTTTTAATCTGATAGTGTTAGATTCCCATTTTCCAAAATAAGTTTTTACTGTGATTCCACTGTCATTACTACAGCTAGTGAATAGAATTGTAGTTAAAAGGAAACAACTGATAGATAATAGTTTTTTCATTAGTTTATGATGGTTTGTTATTTGTGTGGAAATATATAAAAAAAATGAATTGAATGTTGTAATAAAATATAAAGCCCCATAAAATTAATTATGAGGCTTAGTGTATTAACTAATATTAGTTTATTTATTTGAAGTGTAAGTGACAGTTACAGGTAATGTTGAACCTCTCATTGTATAGTCATAAGTAAGAGATAATTGACCTTTAACAATACCATTAATCTTACGTGGAGTATAATTCTCTTTTTCGAAAGTAATGATATTACCTTTAATTGTTCCTTTAGTAATAACAGGTTCTTTTTTGTTTTTGAAGTATTCAGTAAGAACAGCAGTATTTTCTGTTAATACTAAATTATCAGGTTGATTTACTGCATTATCACCAGGCATATCGGTATAGTTATGAATCATTTCTGTTGTTCCATAAGTATAAGACAATTCGTGAGAAATCCAAGTACCAATGTATTGAGTAGGGTTAGAATTACCATAAGTAACAGTTACAGGTAATGTTGCACCTCTCATTGTGTAATTATAGGTAAGTGATAATTGCCCATTAACAATACCATTGATTTGACGAGGAGCATATCCTTCTTTATCAAAAGTAATTATATTGTTTTTAACCGTACCTGTTGTAACTACAGGTTCAGAAACATTTTTAAAATATTCTGTAAGTGTAACTTTATTATTAATAATGACTAGTTTATCTGTTTGATATACGGCATTTTCACCAGGCATTTCAGTATAGTTATGAGTCATTTCTGTTGTCCCATAAGTATAAGATAATTTATCTGCATACCATGTTCCTTCAGCATTTATCTCAGATCTAATAGGAGCATTGTCATCGTTAGAACATGCTGTGAAAGATAGAGTAGCACTTACGAAAAGTACTAAAGCCATTAATTTTTTCATTGATATTAAGTTGTTAGTTTTTTGTTATTATTTAAAACCTTTTACGCTTTTGTCGTAGATTTTATCTTTGTCCTCTTTAGAAAGGTCTTTTCTGTATTGGAATAATGCCGCTTCCCAATCTCCATAACCTGTATTTGGTAAAACAATAAATTTCTTACCAAATTGCTCTCTATTGTTTTTTACATTTTCGATTCTCTCTTCTTGAGTCTTTTTATCCCAAAGCGTAGAGAAGTCAGATAAGTTATCTCCTAAAAGCATTACGATTTCGTGAGTTTCGCTTAGTTTTTGGCGTCTTGCCTCTTTACTAGACTCAGCAGTTCTAACGATAACGTGTGTATCATCTGCGTAAGGGTAGTTATACTTTACTAAGTTTTTCATAGTACCAGGTTTGTCATTCTGGTTTCTATTTGTGATATAGAATACTTCTACACCTTTAGACTTAGCATAGTTAAAGAATTCTAAACTTCCTAATAATGGAAGAGCTTCTCCTTTAGAAGTCCATTCTGTCCAAGTAGCTTGGTCATAAGATTTACCTTCTCTAGCCATTTGTACAGCATAAGGAGAGTTGTCTAAAAATGTCTCATCGATGTCAGTAACAATAGCAAGAGGCTTATTGTGTTGTTCTGTAAGAATGCGATCTAGTTGCAATGTAGCAATATTGAAAGCCTGAGCAGCTAATGCTTGATATTCAGCAGCATTTTGTTGGAATACAGCTGAGTATAACTTTCCATTTACTTCAATGTTGTTTAAGGCGTTTTCTGATGTTGTAGTTGTTCCTTGTGGTACTGACTTACATGCAGTTAAAGCTGTAAAAGCTAAAGCTGCTATTAGAAAAGATCTTTTAAGCATGTGTTTTATTATTTTCTGTTACAAGCACAAAAATACAATAATAATCTGGAAGAGAGCTACAGTTAGAGGAATACAGCTTAGTTAGCCTTCTTTAAAAACTGTTAAATAAACAGAGACGAAAAACAAAAAGGGAGTTTATGATTAAACTCCCTTGATATAGATCGTATGAATAATAATTACTTTATTTCTGCTGCTTTTTCATCAAATAATTCAGAAACAGACCAATATCTTTCTCCTGTATCATAGTTGAAGGTTAAAATAGTAGCTCCTTTTTCTATTTCTGGTAATTTTTTAGCAATAGCAGCTAAAGATGTACCTGTAGAAATACCAGCCAAAATACCTTCTTGACTAGCAATTTTATTAGTATAAGCATACGCTTCTTCTTTACCTATAGTGATAATACCATCAAAGATATCTGTATTCACTACTTTAGGTATAAATCCTGCACCAATACCTTGTAATGGGTGTGGACCTGGTTTTCCTCCACTTAAGACAGGAGAGTTTTCAGGTTCTACAGCAAACACTTTTAATTTAGGAAAAACTTTTTTTAACTCTTCTGCTACTCCAGTGATGTGTCCACCTGTTCCTACTCCAGTGATTAGATAGTCAATACCTTCAGGGAAGTCATTGATGATTTCTAGAGCAGTTGTTTTACGGTGTACTTGTGGGTTTGCTAAGTTGTTAAACTGTTGAGGTACCCATGCGTTCTCCATTTCTTCTGCTAGTTCAGTTGCTTTAGATACAGAACCAGATGTTCCTAATTCTTTTGGCGTTAGGACAAATTTAGCTCCATAAGCAGCCATAAGCTTTCTGCGTTCGATACTCATTGACTCAGGCATTACTAGGATTAATTTATAACCTTTAACGGCACATGTCATAGCTAGACCAACTCCAGTGTTTCCTGAAGTAGGCTCTATAATAGTAGTGTCTTTATTGATTAACCCTTTTGCTTCAGCATCTTCAATCATAGCTAAGGCAATACGGTCTTTTAAACTTCCTCCTGGATTTTGTTTCTCTAGTTTAATCCAAACATTAATATCATTTGGAAATAACTTGTTTATTTTAATATGAGGGGTATTTCCTATTGCCTCAAGTACACTATTTATTTTCATGATTCTTAGATTTTTTTGATTAATTAAATTATGAAATTAATTGGTTCAGGATAATTTTCTTGATCTTTAGAATAGCTTTTACTTTTACTATACATTATAGAGTTAGGCTTTACACTTTTGGTTAACCATACATTACCACCTATTACAGTATCATGACCTATAATAGTATCACCTCCTAATATAGTTGCACCAGAATAAATAATAACATTATCTTCAATATATGGGTGTCTTCTTGTATTTGCTTTGTCCTTAGATACAGAAATAGCTCCTAAAGTAACACCTTGATATATTTTTACGTTTTGACCAATAACACAAGTTTCTCCTATCACGATACCCGTTCCATGGTCTATGCAGAAATGAGATCCAATGATAGCAGCAGGATGAATATCAATACCTGTCTTACTATGTGCATGTTCTGTCCATATTCTTGGTAATAGCACTACTTTCTGTGTGTGTAGTTGATGTGCAAAACGATAAATAGCAATCGCATAAAATCCTGGGTAAGCTATGTATACTTCTTGTAAACAAGTAGCTGCAGGGTCATTTTCTAAAATAGCTTGCGCATCTGTTTTAAGTGTAAAGAAAATATGTGGTAAAGCTTCGAAAAAGTCATTAGCTATTTTTTGAGACTTATCTACATCATTATTAATTTTAAATACAATAGAAAGTAACTCTAACTTTAGTGTAGATAAACGGATATTGATAGCTTCTTCTGATAAGTATTTTTTATCTTCTAATTGAAATAGAAAATGAAATAACGTATCAGTGAATTTTTCAATTCTTTGTTTGTCTAAGAATGATTGTGAACTTTCATTTTGTGTCAGTATCTCTCTAACGAAATCATTTTGCATGAATAAACGTAATTTGAATTAAAGTATGTATACAATAAAGGAAATACCTTTTAATATACATAACTATAGTAATATTTGATAATAAATACATTATTATGTAAATGTAAGAATTGTACAACGAAGGTTGAAGAGTGTTTAACAAAACTTTCATTTTATTTATGAAATGTATTTAAAACGGCTTATTTAGAAGACGGATAGTGGCAAAGTATCTATTTGGGATAATAGTTGTTAAAAACAAAGGATCTCTCTTTTTACTATACAATATTATTTTATCTTTGTTAGAGAATTACAAAGGCGAAGTAATTCAATCAGTTATGTGTTTTGTTTCTGAAATAGATTTTTTATTTTAATTTCTTTTGAGCTGGCTACTTAAAAAGGGATTTGGTTTTGTTGTTTTGTTGTTCTATTTCAAAATTTGTGAAACAAAAAAAAATACATACTTAAAATAAAAAGGGTTCCTTCAATAAGGAACCCTTTTTTATTCTAATAACAGTGACTTTAGGTTGATACGATATGCTTTAAGTAATTCTGCTTTAATTAGATATCCTATATATTTTTTGTTTTCTTGTACTAGTACAAATTCTAAGTTGTTAGTTTCTAAAGTCTGCATAATGATTTTAGAAGAATCGTTTTTAGATACAATTATAGGTGTTTCTATTAGGTCTTTAATAGGTGTGAATTTGGTTTGAAACTCACTGAATATAATAGGTCTTACACTATCAAGGTTAACGATACCAATGATTTTTTGTTCACTATCTAGTATAGGAATAAAGGTCTGTTTAGTATTTGCAAAAATATCTACAACAGCTGCGGTAGTGTGTTGTGGTGTTAAAGTCTTAATATCATTTTTAATATAATCACTTGCTATTATAGTTGATAATATATTAGAATCTTTATCAGAAGTGAAGACCATCCCCGTTGTAGCTATAGATTTAATATCCATAGAGTATTTTTCCATGTGCTTAGAGATTGCAAAGCTAATAGATGATACGATTAATAGAGGAACCATTAATCCATATCCTCCTGTTATTTCTGCAATTAAGAAAATACCTGTCAGAGGAGCATGAAACAATCCACTGATTACAGCTGCCATTCCTACTACCGTGAAGTTTTGAACAGGAATCTCCTTTATACCTAATAACTGTAATAGTTTAGCTAGAGTAAAACCAAGATAAGAACCTACGAATAGAGAAGGAGCGAAGTTACCTCCATTTCCTCCACTTCCCATTGTTAATCCTACAGCATAAGTTTTTACTAATGCTGCCCCTCCAACAAAGAGTAATAATACCCATTGTTTATTAGAAAAATCAGCTAACAAAGTATTATTTAGAATAGACTGTGGTGCATCACTAGTTAGTATTTTAATGCTTTCATATCCCTCACCAAAAAGTGTAGGAAAGAGAAAAATTAAGACTGCTAACATAGAAGCCCCTATTAATGCTTTCTTATAAGCACCAAACTTCATACTTGATATATAGTGTTCTGTCTTTCGGAACATTCTAGCATGATATACACAAAAGAAACCAGATAAAATACCTAGTAAAATATAGTAAGCTGTGTTACCTGTATCAAATACCAACTGATTTTTAAAAGAAAGTAAAATGTCTTCTTTGATAATTAAGTTCGTTACAATAGTACCTGTAGCAGCAGAAATCATAATAGGTATAAAAGCAGATACAGAAACATCAACTAAGATAATTTCTATAGCAAAAAGAACACCAGCTATCGGCGCATTAAAAGCAGCTGATACTCCAGCAGCTACACCACAACCTAATAATAGTATTCGATCTTTGTAATTAAGCTTATAGTTCTGAGCATAATTAGAACCAAAAGCAGCCCCTGTAATAGCAATTGGAGATTCAAGACCTAACGAACCTCCCATACCTACAGTCAAAGAACTTGTGATAATCTGTGAGTACATCTGCTTACGTGGCATAATACCAGACTTCTTAGCAACAGCAATCATGATCTGATATGTACCTTTCTCAATAGATCCATTTAGAAATTTTCTAACAACGAATACGGTAAGTAAAATACCTATAATAGGTAGAATACTGTTCATATAAGGTAGATGAGAGATGTTGTCTATATAGGTAGCAAGTTTAAATACATTGTGAGCAAAGTACTTCAAAACTGTAACAGCAATAGCAGATGATGCCCCTACTAAGACGCAAGAGAAATATAAAAACTGCCTATTGCTTAAGATAGACTTCAGGAAGAATAGTATTCCTTCAGCATACTTAAACACTTGACCAGCGTAGTACTTTATTTTCTTGGGATTTATAATTTTCATATTGCAAAAATAATGTAAAAGAAAACCCTTTTGGTAATAATTATCTAGTTTTGTTATTCGTGATAATAGAAAGATATAAGATAAGATATTATTTTAATAAGTAACGCTCTGTTTTTTTAAAATCAATTAAATGTTTTTGTAATTCTGTAAAGAAAGTAGAGAAATGCTCTTCGAATGTATCATAATGTTCTACTAGTTCTGTTGTAGCAAAAGACATCTTAGAGACTCCTTTCGTTCTACGATCCATTTGTGTCAGTATATATCTTAACCCTTCTATAGAACGATATTTTACAAGCCAATTTTCTTCAAGCATAATATGTAAGAAGTTTTGAACCTTAACAGGTAGGGCAGTAAAGTTCTCTTGTAATTCGGTATAGAAACGTTGAGCATATTCTTCTAATGGGATAGAACTGTATTGATTCCAATTTTTAGCTAGAAAGTGATCGTAGTACATATCTATTAGAACAGCGGCGTAATGGTTGTATTGGGGTACAATAAGTTTTTTACTTTTTCTCCAGATTTCATGAGCATCTGTATAAGTATCTATTTCGCGATGTAAGATTACACCTTGTTGAATTTTAGTAGGATAATTGATGTAGTCTTTTCCTCGAATACTATCCGCTACAAAGTTTCCTATTTTAAGTAAAGTGTCATCCCCAGAGAGGTATATATGGGCTAAGAAGTTCATAATCTCATTTTGACTATAAAAATACGGTATTTTACAAAATTGTTCAGGCTGTCCCACCTATAATTCTATATCTTTGTGTTAATAAAAAATATGTAATTATGACATTGATTAAATCTATATCTGGTATACGTGGTACTATAGGAGGAAAAGTAGGGGATAATCTTACTCCAATTGATGCAGTGAAATTTGCATCAGCTTATGGAACATTCCTTAAAAACAACTCAAATAAAGAAAGCTTAAAAGTAGTGATTGGTAGAGATGCTCGTATCTCAGGACCTATGATTCATAATTTGGTAGTAAATACTTTAGTTGGGTTAGGTATTCATGTAATAGACTTAGGTTTATCTACTACGCCTACTGTAGAGATAGCTGTTCCATTAGAGCAAGCAGATGGAGGTATTATCTTAACTGCTTCTCATAACCCAAAACAATGGAATGCTCTAAAATTATTGAACAGTAAAGGAGAGTTTCTAAGTGGTGCTGAAGGGCAAATCATTTTAGAAATTGCTGAGAAAGATGCATTTGATTTTGCAGATGTAGATAGTTTAGGGACTATAGAACATAAAGATAACTATATGGACATCCATATAGAGGAGATATTAAAACTAAAGTTAGTAGATGTTGAAGCTATTAAGAAACGTAAGTTTAAGGTAGTAGTAGATGCTGTTAACTCATCTGGAGGAATTATTATTCCTGCTTTATTGAGAAAATTAGGAGTAGAGGTAGTAGAGCTTTATTGTGATCCAACAGGACACTTCCCTCATAATCCAGAACCTCTAAAAGAGCACTTAGGTGATATCTGTGCCTTAGTGAAAAAAGAGAATGCAGACTTCGGTGTAGTAGTTGATCCAGATGTTGATCGTTTAGCTTTTATTTCTAATGATGGCGAAATGTTTGGAGAAGAGTACACTTTAGTAGCAGTAGCAGATTATGTATTAAGTAAAACACCTGGTAACACAGTGTCTAACTTATCATCATCACGTGCATTAAGAGATATTACTCAGAAACATGGAGGTACTTATAATGCATCAGCTGTAGGAGAAGTAAATGTAGTAGAAATGATGAAGGCTACTAATGCAATAATCGGAGGAGAAGGTAATGGAGGTATCATTTATCCAGAGACACATTATGGACGTGATTCTATCGTAGGTGTAGCTTTATTCTTAACACATTTGTCTAACTTAGATATGACTGTAGCAGAGTTAAGAGCTTCTTATCCTCAGTATTATATGAGTAAGAATAAGATAGAACTTACGCCTAAGTTAAATGTAGATATGATCTTAGAACAGATCGCTGAAAATTATAAAAATCAAGAAGTATCTACAGTTGATGGTGTGAAGATAGACTTCCCTTCGTCATGGGTACATCTAAGAAAGTCTAATACAGAGCCTATTATTCGTATATATACGGAAGCAGGAACACAAGAAGATGCAGACAGTTTAGCTTTGCGTATGATAGACGAGTTAAAAGTGATTGCTGGAATATAACTATAGAATTATAGCAAATAACAAAGGGAACCAAATCGGTTCCCTTTATTTGTATAATAAGTATTTATTGAATTCTGTATAGTAGTATACTTAGTACAGAATCACTTACCTAGCGCATGAACAAAGGTACTACACCTTTATAATAAAACTATACGGAAATCCTCATTCCGAAATAAAAGATGTTTACAATTCATATTTTCTAAAGATACCTTCTTGAAAGGGAGTCCATAAGCAAGCTTTCATCTTAGCTTTTTTTAGACCAGAATTAGCCCAAGTATTGCATGTATATAAGAAGCTATACTTTCCTTCTCCTTCATAAAAAGAATCATTTAATCCGTATGCTTTATCAGTTTTGATATTAATTACATTGTTATCTGTATCTCGTTTAAACGAAGATAAGATGTACTCGATGAGTATCTGGTACTGTTGTTTGGATAATTTCACCTCTCTTGTATTTTCGTCTAGTTCTATATTAGATAAGTAAGTAGAGTGTATTGCAGTAGTTCCTAACCCAAAGGCAGCATTGATAGCTATACCTGGTTTTACGTTATCCCAATCCTCTACGTCTAAAAAGAATCCTTTATCTCCCCAACCTAATGCGATATAAGCGAAGTTTCTACGTTGTCCTTTTGTATGCTCGAATTTTAGCTCTTTACTCCAATCAATTAAATCTGATTTAACAGGAAACACGAAGTCTGTATGCATACCATTAGTGGTAAGGTACATGGTGAATTCTTGAGGTTCTTCTTGTATCTCATTTACTGTAATATTCGAAAGTCCTCTGGCAGCTAAAAAATAAATAATAACACATATCCCTAAAGTAGAGATTGAAATTAAGATTATCTTAATTAATAATTTGATGTATTTCATAAAAAATTAGAATACTTATAATGTGCTAATGTAATAATTTACAATGATATTAGCGATGTGGACTTACTTTTATTGTAAATAAAAAATCCTTTCTGATTAGAAAGGATTTAATGATATTACTATTTGATATTAGCAGGTTTTTTGCCTTGGTGTTTCCATCGCTTATGTGTCCAGAAGTAGTATGAAGGCGCTTCTATAATTTGCTTCTCTAATTCACCTAAGAATCGATGAGTCAATTCATAATTAGGAACATCCTCTAGTGCTTCTCCTTCTTTTAATAAAGGAACAAAAGTTGTCTTATAATGCCCGCGTTTAACATATTCTACTTTAAGATACATAGGTACCATATCGAATTTCTTACACAGTGCTTCTCCTCCTGTAAATACGGGAACTTCTATCCCCATAAAATCTTGCCAACAATTGGCTTTACTCACCATAGGAGATTGATCACTAATAAAAGCATAGACACCATGGTTTTTATTCACTTCATTTTGTCTGATTACCTTGATGGTTTCCTTCATTTCGACAAGTACGGTGTTAAAGCGAGAACGAATCTTCTTAATTAACTTATCGAAGTAAGGATTTGCAATTCTCTTATAGACAGCATAACCTTGGAATTGAATAAAGCGGTCTAAGATGATGATCCACTCCCAGTTAGCATAATGTGCACAGAACAGCATGACACTCTTTCCTTGTTTCTCTACTTCTAAGA
Source organism: Myroides sp. C4067 (assembly GCF_038039665.1). NCBI lineage: Bacteria > Pseudomonadati > Bacteroidota > Flavobacteriia > Flavobacteriales > Flavobacteriaceae > Myroides > Myroides sp. C4067. The sequence goes on along the minus strand of NZ_JBBPHJ010000016.1, from coordinate 34,028 downwards.
CAGTGTCTAGATTTGTAAAGGTAAATCTCTTCTTGAGCTCTGCTTCTGAGATAGTAAATGTTTTGATCATCTCTAAGAAGATATCACATAGATGTCTAAAAGATTCTTTCTCTACTATTCTTATCTCTTGTTCAGATAAGTGAGGCATAGTCATTCTGATATTCTCTCTCACTGTTTTCTTTCTATATCCGACAACTTTATATAACAATATATAGAAGATATCAGAGATAAAATAAAATATAGGGAAAGGCATCTTAGAGATTAGCCATATTATAGGGTAAACAATTATATATATAAGGAAATTCATTCTGTTTGATTTTGTGCAAAGATAGTTTAATACCATAATCTAACACAAATTTAATAGGCGAGTAGCGAACAATTCTTTATTTTTAACCAAATATTTTTATATGGATATATCTACGGTTACCCTAATTCTTTTGGGGTTAAATGGACTTGTTACTTACAAAGGGTTAAATGATTTTAGCTTTTTTAATCAGTATTGCTTTGATATTAATCAAATTAATAGAGGAGAGCGCTATCGTTTCATAACATCAGGTTTCTTACACGTTGACTGGATGCACTTCGCATTTAATATGTTAACTCTGTATTTTTTTGCAGATATTATTATCCAGGTTTCGGGAGTATTATACTTCTTGATAGTCTATGTTGCAAGTTTATTGGTAGGAAATATATTGACCTATCAGTTCTATAAGAACCAACCTCATTACAGAGCAGTAGGTGCATCAGGAGCTATTATGGGAGTATTATATGCGTCTATCATGCTTAATCCTTCTATGAGTCTGTATATGTTTTTTATACCGATTCCTATCCCTGCTTATATATTTGCAGTAGGGTATTTACTGTATTCACTTTATGGAATGAAGAAGAATAATGATGGTATAGGACATACAGCACATATTGGAGGAGCATTAGCAGGTTTAATATTGATTGTATTAAAATATCCTATCTTGATCCAAACAGAATTTAAATTAATAGCAATACTATTAATCCCCGTACTGATTTTAGTGGGAATGTATCGAAGCAAAAGGATTCAATAGACTTTTTTTGGCAATTATTTATGAACTTGGTACTATTTACAGTATGTTTTTTAGATACATTTGTAATATAACAAAGCAAAAAGAAAGTCACAAATGAAAAAAATGTCAATTATGTTCGCGTCATTATTAATGACAACAACAGCTATCGTAGCTCAAAATAACAACGGTGTAGTTGTTCCACAGATTCAAGTAAATGGAGTAGGAAAGGTAAATGTTACACCAGATAAAGTAGTCATTAGAGTAGGAGTAGAGAATAAAGCTGATTTAGCAGCAGATGCTAAAAAAGCAAATGATAAAGCTATCGCAACGATCATTAAGTACATAAAATCAATGAAAATAGAAGATAAAGACATGCAGACAGAACGTGTGAGCCTTTATAAATCTAGAGACTATGAAGAGAAGAAAGATTATTTTACAGCATCTCAGACTTTATCTATTACATTGACAGATATCTCTAAGTATGAGAAGTTAATGGTAGGACTTACAGAGTCTGGAGTGAATAGAATCGATGGAGTAGACTTCCAGTCTTCTAAGACAGCAATGTATGAAGCAGAAGCTCGTACACTAGCAGTAAAAGAAGCAAAACAAAAAGCTACTGATTATGCAAATGCATTAGGGCAAAAAGTAGGTAAAGCTATTTTAGTATCTGACAGCAGTGCATCTACACCTATTATCGTTAGACCGATGGCAATGATGAAAGCATCAGCGGATTTCGGAGAACAAACTATCGCTTTAGGAGAATTAGAAGTAGTGTCTAATGTGTCTATTAGTTTTACGTTAGAATAGTAAGTTTTTTATTCATAATTAGAGAGGGCTGTCAGATATCTGGCAGCCCTTTTCTCTTTTCTTATTTTACGTAGTCAAACTCTAGTTCAACTTCTTGTTTTTTGGCAATCCTTTCAGCTTGTAAGGCTCTTAGTTCTACACGCTTTATTTTACCACTAATGGTCTTTGGTAGCTCTGTCACAAACTCTATTTTACGAGGCATCTTATAAGGTGCTAAATGTTCACGAGAGTATTTAAATAATTCGTTAGCTAGCTCAACAGATGCTTTAGTATGGTCATTTAAGATAATAAACGCTTTTACTTCAAACCCTTTTACAGGATGAGGACTCGCTACTACAGCAGACTCCACCACATCATGATGTTCTAATAGTACACTTTCTACTTCGAATGGACCGATGCGGTAATCAGAAGCCTTGATCACATCGTCATCTCTTCCGATAAACCAGATATAACCATCTTCATCTTTATATGCCTTGTCGCCTGTGTAGTATAATCCATGTTTAAATACTTCACTCTGTTTTACTTTGTCGTATAAGTATTCTTTGAATATCCCGTTTAGCTGTCCTGTACCTGTTCTTACACAGATATTCCCTTCCTCATTGATCGCTACTTCTTTTCCATCATCATCCGCAATGACAATGTCGTATAAGAAAGTAGGTTTACCCATAGAACCATATTTTAGTTTAGCATTAGGGTAGTTAGCGATCATACATGTACTTTCTGTTTGACCAAAACCATCTCTAACGACTAACCCAGTTCCTTCTTTCCATTCCTCAATGATCTCAGGGTTTAGAGGTTCACCAGCTGCTACACATTTCTTTAGGCTAAAGTTGTATTTCTTTAGATCCTCTTGTATGAAGAAACGCAGTACCGTAGGAGGAGCACATAGGGATGTTACCCCATGTTTTTCTATCATCTCTAGTGTTTTAGCAGCATTGAAGCGTTCTTTCGTAGCAAAAGCGAATATAGTAGCTCCCACATTCCAAGGTGCGAACAGACTACTCCAAGCAAATTTAGCCCACCCAGGTTGTGAGATATTATAGTGAATATCATTGCGCGTAAGTCCTATCCAAGAGGTAGTAGTAAGGTGCCCAAGAGGTTGACTTAACTGAGTATGACAGACTATCTTAGGCATTCCTGTAGTACCAGAGGTAAAGAACATAAATAGGGTATCATCAGGTTTAGTCATTTCACCTTTTGCCTCTTTGCTCTGTTCATCTAGTACAGTCAGTGGGTACCAACCTTCTCTTTGTCCATCTACGATAATCTTTACAGGGATCACTATACCAGATTCTTTCTCTGCTTGATCTATCTTTTCTACATTGTCACTATCAGCTAGTATTACTTTAGGAGCTATCTTTTGGAATCTGTATACTAGATCTTTTACACCTAATATACTTGCTGCAGGTGATAATCTATACCCCGCTTTTATTGTAGCTAAATGCGTTACCCAGTTAATGCGTTGTAGCATCATTTGTGTTAGAATCACATCATCTTTTTGAATCCCTTTAGAACGCAAGAAGTTAATCAATTGGTTATACCTGTCATGTAAGGTCTGAAAGGTGTAGTGATGAGTCACCTCTCCATCTGTCCATAATAGGGCAGTCTTCTCAGGTGTCTCTTTTACGTGTATATCTTCATACACTTCTTGTACCCAGTTAAAGTACTCTGGCTTTTCGATTTTTAGATCATGTAAGGCATCGTAATTCTGATCGATGAGTAATTCACCGATTTGTTTATACAAATCTTTCATTCTTTATTAAATTAGTTTTTGGTAGGGGTAATTTACAGAATTAAGATGTATATAAAAATAAAATAATCAATTATGAATAGACAAAGTGCTTGTTTTTAGTGATTTTAATTAACTAAAATGCAATAAAAAGTAGTGCAATATGATAATTGAATAATTTAAATTCGCTCAGTAGAGTTGTTTTTTAACTATTATTAATAAGAGTTGTTTATCACTTTAAAAATGATAAAAATGAATTTATACTAGTTGATTTGTATTTTAATTGAAATTAATCAACTAGGTATGTATATTTTTTGAAGTAATTCTTCGTATTCTTTTTCTACTTCACTAGACGAGGTTATTCCTCCACCACTTTTATACACCAGTTGATTAGATTGTTGTTCTATAAAGCGAATCATCACAGCACTATCAACGCTTTCACCATCATAGATACCACATACTCCAGTATAGTAATTGCGGTCGTATTGTTCTGCTTTGGCTATTATATTTACCGTACTTTCTTTAGGAGATCCAGTGATAGAGCCAGCAGGTAGTAGTTTGCTAAATATAGTTCCTATCTCCTTGTGCCAATTAGGAGATAGCTCTCCTGCTATCTCAGAACTCATTTGTAAGATAGGTCCTTTAGAAGTCTCTAATCGATCTAGATATCTAAATCGGTTCACTCTTACTTTTTTAGAAACAATGTTTAAATCATTTCGGATCAAATCAACAATCGTATAATGCTCTGCCGTCTCTTTTTTATCCTTTAAGAGCAATTCACTAGCATTGGGAATATCTGCTTTAATAGTTCCTTTCATAGGATAGGAGTATATCGCATTATCCTTGATCTGAACGAATATCTCAGGAGAAAAACAAGTGAACTGATTTTTTACTAGTAGTTTATACTTTGCCTTAGTAGTATGATAGATATCTTCTAGGGTATACGCAGAAGTTAGAGGAGTAGCCACAGTGAGGTTAATAAGGTATGTGTTTCCTAGCTGTAACTCTTGTTTGACGATATCAAACTTCTCTTGATATTGTTCAAAGCTAAGGGGAGTAGCTTCTATTTTTAGATCAGAGATACGCTCTTTTGGTTGTGTATTGCTTATTCCGTTGAAGTTATATTTTATTTCTTCTTGATCGATATCTTTTAACGGTTGGATGATACAATCATTTCCATCATAGCTAATGATAAAAAGGAAAGGAATTCTCTGTGATCCCAATGAGTTCATTAGAGAGATAGTTGTATCTTTGAGCACCATATTTAATCAAGTTTAAAGGTTCAAAAGTACAAAATAGTTTATGAGTGAAATCAAACAAATTGTTATAATAGATAATCATGACTCGTTTACTTATAATTTGGTTCAACTCTTTGATGAGAACGAACATTGTAATATTACAGTAATTCCTCATGATGAGGTTGTTTTAGAATCTTTGGATAAGTTTGATATGCTTGTTTTATCTCCAGGACCAGATGTCCCTCGTAGTTACCCTATCTTGTTTCGAATATTAGATAGATATAAAGCAGACAAACCGATCTTAGGTGTTTGTCTAGGGCATCAGACTATCGGAGAGTACTTCGGAGCTAGATTAGAGAATCTGTCTTATGTCTATCACGGACAGTCTACTACCTTACATTATAGAACAGAAGACACTTTATTTACTACTATAGATACCCCTGTTTCAGTAGGGTTATATCATTCGTGGGCTTTATCGACTAATGATTTTCCAGAAGAATTAGAGGTAGTAGCGCTTAGTGATGAAGGAGTTATCATGTCTATTCGCCATAGAACATATAATATTAAGGGAGTACAGTTTCATCCCGAATCATATATTACTTCTCATGGTAGAGAAATCATAAATAATTGGGTGTTATCCCTATAATGGTTAAATTATTTATTGTGTTTTGCTTGTAATAGCATTTTTTTATCAATCATTATAGAGTTTATCTATCATATTTTGCAGTATAAATAATATAAAAATTATCTATCTAGTAATAGTATAGCTATAAAAATTCTATATTAACAAAGAAAGATATAGGGAATTATATAATTGATATAACTACTGTTTTTTCATCATTTTAAAGCCTATTTAGGATAAAAAATATCTATCTAATTCATTAAATAAATGAGAATAGATACTCTAATTTTGCACTGTGAAAAAGAAATTATTAATTACTAAATGATTTAGAATACAATGCAAGCAGGAGTAATAAAAGATGAAAGAACACGCAAATATTTGCCATGGCTAGGAGCTCTAGCCATCTTTATGCAAGCACTAGATGCTACAATTTTAAACACAGGATTACCCTCTATCGCGAAGAGCTTAGGAGAGTCGCCCTTAGGGATGCAGAGTATCATCGTGTCCTATACATTGACAGTCGCTTTATTGATTCCGTTGAGTGGATGGCTAGCAGACCGATTTGGTACGAAGAAGATCTTTATACTAGCAGTAGGACTATTTACGTTAGGTTCTGTATTCTGTTCTATGTCAGCTACCTTAGATCAGTTAGTGTTAGCACGTATATTTCAGGCTGTTGGAGGAGCGATGATGGTGCCTGTAGCTCGATTAACTTTAATTTATGCTTATCCTAAAAACCAGTTGTTAAAGGTGATTAACTTTATCACCATACCAGGATTGATAGGACCTATGCTAGGACCTGCAGTAGGAGGTTTTTTAGTAGAGAAGTTGTCTTGGCATTGGATATTCTTAATCAATGTACCAGTAGGTGTGATAGCAGTACTTTTTGCTAGAAAGATTATCCCTAATTTTACCAATACGGTAGGGCGTTTTGACCTTCTAGGATGGGTGTTATTTAGTGGTGGACTGACTACCTTAACTTTAGTTATAGAGAAATGGAATAGCCCAACGATATCATCAGTACAATTAATTACACTATTTATTGTAGCGATGCTGATGGGAGTAGCTTATGTATTCTATGCGAGGATGACAAAAGAACCTTTGATTAAATTGAGCTTATTTAAGATTACCACGCTTCGTTTAGGGTTGATTGGTAACTTAATTACACGTTTCGGAATCGGGGGAATGCCATTGATGATCCCTTTATTATTACAAGTAGGATATGGATATTCAGCGATGTACGCAGGGATGATGATGATACCACAAGCCTTGTCTAATTTGGTCTCTCGTAACTTCGTAGTACCTATTGTGAGACGTTTTGGATACAGAAGTACGTTAATTACGAACACAGTACTGACAGGGTTGTTAATCAGCTGTTTCTTCTTTATAACGCCTACTACGCCTTATTGGGTAATTATCTTACTGATGATCGGTAACGGTGCTTTTAACGCGATACAGTTTACCTCAATGAATACCATTTCTCTAGCCGATTTAGATCAGGATACCTCTAGTGAAGGAAACAGTCTGCTATCTGTGACACAGCAGTTAGCAGTAAGTTTAGGAATATCTTTATCAGCGATGGTATTGATGTTGTTTCAGAACAGTCAGATTGCAGAATCAGGTGATAAGATAGGCGTGTTTAGATATACTTTCTTAGTTATGGGATTGATTACGATACTGTCTAGTTTAGTATTTACTAATCTGAGTAAAGATGCAGGATCAAGTATGTCTGGAGCGCGCTCGTATAAAAAAGAATAAAAACATTGTCTCTGTTTTTTAAAATAGTTACTTTTCTTTAAAAATAAGTAGAGATGGAGATAAGAAAGATGGAAGTAAACGATGCTGATGTAGTTGCTAATCTTTTAGAACAAATGGGATATCCTAATACCTTGGGTTTTTTGCCCCATAGAATAGCAGAAATGAATAATTGTGAACGAGAGGCGCTCTTAGTAGTAGAGGACGAGGGACAAGTCATCGCCTTTATCTCAGTACACTTTATTCCTCAGATAGCCTTAGAAGGTGATTTTGCAAGGATAAGTTATTTTGCAGTAGATCAGAATATCAGGAGTAAAGGAGTGGGAAGGTTAGTAGAAGAACACGTCACAGCCTTAGCGAAAGGGAGGGGGTGTGATAGAATAGAACTACACAGTCATAGTAGAAGGACAGACGCACATCGCTTCTATTTAAGACAGGGGTATGAGGATGTACCTAAGTACTTGGTTAAGTATCTAAACCCAGATTCGCATTAGTCAAATACTACAAAGCAATTCTACTTCATAACTCTTTCATTAGTTCTTAAACCATATTATAGTATGCTTTACGCACTAATTCAGAGCTATTTTGTATAATTACTTTTCGTTTAGATGTCTATCTCGTATCTAGGTTAAAGTAGAACTTCAGTCTTAGAGGAATAGGTCAGAAAACATATATTATGAAGCAGTAGTAGACTTTGGTTTACTATTGCTTTTTTATGTGCTTTAGTTTTGTATTCTATTAAAATTGCTTCTCATTTTTTTCTTTTTGAGTAGAAAATAGCCTCTTAAAAGACCAATTATATAGTTTTTAGACTCTTTTTTTTTCATTTTAAAGATGAAATAAAGGATATATAGCTGTTTTTATAAAAAATAAGGAGTGTTTTTTTTGATATGAAATTATGTTAACTAGTTAATAATAAGTTTGTTAATTGGTTTTGTGTTCTTTTTAGCACTTATCTATAATAGCTCTCAAGCCTAGTATTTAAAGGTGTTATAAGAAGATCCTTCGACAATACATGGACAATACCTCGATAATGGTGGAGCAGAGCATGGGTTAGTCCAACAAATGTGCTTTTATACTCCACTTACTGTTCTTGTATTCCATGTTATGATTCAATCTAAATTAGATAGGAATAGAAGCTCCATTGATACACTTACATTATCCTATTCTGATTTAAACACACTTCTAATGACAGCTTTTAAAAGAAAGAGAAAAATAGAAGTGTAAAATTGAGGATTCTGCAATCGCTCTTTTTAGGGTTTGATAGGTAGAAAAAGTAATCTTCGGGAGAGGAATTACTTCTTTTTAGACTAAATTCTTAATATGAACCATTAATAGGAAAATACAGTTTAGTGTATAAAAGAAGAAGAAATGAGGCTTATTTAGGTTTATTACAACTTTTATAGAAAGTTATTTAGTCAGTTTAAGCAACTTTTTAGAATATATGTAATATGTACTTAAATGTAGTAAATAAGAGGGTTTCATGGTTTTATCTGTTTATAAATTATGAATAATATAATAGATTTCTTTTTAGGGATCTGAAATGAATATAATGATTTTTACTACTATTTAGTTGTGTTTATTTGAAAGAATACATAAAGAGTATGATGTATTATTATTTGTAGTGCTAATTAAATTTGTTAAAAAGAGCATTGTGGTATGGAATTTGTTTTTTTGTTAAAAGAGCAGCGTATTCTTTAGAAGTATTAGTACTATTTATAATGAATATATACTTTATTATAACTAATTATTTTTTTAAGGAACGTTATTTATGTTAAAAATATTTGATAATTTTAAATACAAGTTCACATTGATTGTAATATTATATTGATGTACGTTAATGTGTATAGGTAGTGAGTAAAACCAAATGAGGGCTGATATATGTCATCTTTGAAATAACACTAAAATTATACTTTTAACATATAAATAAAGAAAACGATTAGAGTCTATTTGAAATTAGAATATAAAATTGTTTATAGGATGTTTTTGAGTGTATCAAGACATTTTACTCTTGTAGAATGTATGTATCTAAAAGAAGTAAAAACGAAAAAATACTCCATAATAAATAGAAGTAAAATATAGTACTGATTTTCTAAATAGGCTTTTAGTAACAATAATAAGGATTCATTAATTATTAAAAACAAAGTACAAAGATGAACACACTCTCACGCAAGATTGTAATGGCCGCGACAGGATTATTTCTTTGCTTTTTCCTATTAATTCACTTTTTAGGAAATACACAGTTATTTTTAGAGCCAGAACACGCAAGACTTAGCTTTAATGCGTACTCGCATTTTCTAACCGGAAATCCATTGGTAAAAATGGTTTCTTATGTTTTATATGCTTCTATTATAGGACATGCCATCTATGCTTTAATTATTACTTCTAAGAACAAGGCTTCTGGAGGTACTTATAAAAAAGATAATAGAGGTAGAGCTAGTAAATGGTACAGCAGAAATATGGGAGTATTAGGGACAATAGTTTTAATCTTTATTGTTCTGCATTTTCAAAACTTTTGGTATGTGTATAAGTTTGGAGAAATAGGCATCGATGCTAATGGAAACAAAGATTTATACGCAGTAGTAGTTACAGCATTCCAAGAGCTGTGGTTAGTAGTGGTATATGTTATCGCGATGGTAGCATTGTGTTATCACTTGATCCACGGAATTACGAGTGGAGTAAGAACGTTAGGTTTATTTCACCCAAAGTTTGTACGTTGGGTTAATATCTTCGGAGTTGCTTATTCAGTAATTATCTGTGTAGGATTTGCTGCAATGCCAATTTTTATTTACATCACTAATCTTAAAAACTAGCTATGAAATTAGATGCAAAAATACCTCAGGGGCCATTAGAAGAAAAATGGTTTAACTATAAAAAAACTGCTCGTCTGGTAAACCCTGCGAATAGAAAAAAACTTGATGTAATCGTTATCGGAACAGGATTAGCAGGAAGTTCATTAGCCGCTTCTCTAGGGGAGATGGGTTATAATGTAAAAGCTTTTTGTTTTCAAGATACACCTCGTCGTGCGCACTCTGTAGCTGCACAAGGAGGGGTGAACGCTGCAAAAAATTATAAAAACGACGGTGACAGTGTGTACCGTATGTTCGTAGATACATTAAAAGGAGGAGACTTTAGAGCGCGTGAAGCGAACGTGTATCGTCTAGCAGAATGTTCTCTTAACTTGATCGACCAAGCGGTAGCTCAGGGGGTTCCTTTCGGTAGAGAATACGGAGGATACTTAAACAATAGATCATTCGGAGGAGTACAGGTAAGTAGAACCTTCTACGCAAGAGGTCAAACGGGACAACAGTTATTATTAGGTACTTACCAAGCGTTAATGCGCCAAGTGGATAAGAAAACAGTACAACTATACTCTTCTCATGAGATGCTAGATATCGTGGTGATCGATGGTAAAGCAAGAGGTGTAGTAGTGCGTAACTTAGAGACTGGTGAGATAGAGAAACACTCAGCACATGCTGTAGTATTAGCAACAGGAGGTTTCGGTAAAATTTATTACCTATCTACTTTAGCGATGGGATGTAATGGATCTGCTATTTGGAGAGCACATAAAAAAGGAGCTTATTTCGCGTCTCCTAGCTGGACTCAGATTCACCCAACTTCATTACCTCAGTCTGGAGACTACCAATCTAAACTAACATTAATGTCAGAATCACTGCGTAATGATGGACGTATATGGGTACCTAAAAAAGCAGATGATACAAGAGAGGCAAATGATATTCCAGAGGATGAAAGAGATTACTACTTAGAGCGTCGTTATCCTGCATTCGGAAACTTAGCACCTCGTGATATCTCATCTCGTGCAGCTAAGGAGCGTATCGATGCTGGACATGGTGTAGGGCCATTAAAGAATGCGGTATACTTAGATTTCTCTAAAGCAATCAAAGAGCAAGGACAACCAAAAATCGCTGAGAAGTACGGAAACTTATTCCGTATGTATGAGAAGATCACAGGTATCAATGCGTATAAAGAACCGATGAAGATATCTCCTGCAGCTCACTTCTCTATGGGAGGACTATGGGTAGATTATGAGTTAATGACTACTATTCCTGGATTATTTGCATTAGGAGAAGCGAACTTCGCGGATCACGGAGCGAATAGATTAGGTGCAAACTCATTGCTTCAGGCTTCTGTAGATGGATACTTTATCGCACCTTATACGATTGCTAACTATCTAGCAGATCAGATTAGAGTAGGTAAGATCTCTACAGATCATCCAGAGTTTGATAAAGTGGTGACTGAGAATAAAGAAAAAATAGACCAATTATTAAATATAAAAGGGGATAAGTCAGTGGACTACTACCACAAAAAATTAGGTAAGTTATTATATGATTATTGTGGTCTAGCTAGAACAGCTGAAGGGTTAACTTATGCAATCGAAGAGATTAAAAAGTTAAGAGATGAATTTTATAAAAACGTTCATGTTCCAGGAGAGAATGATACCATGAATGCTGAATTAGAAAAAGCAGGACGTGTAGCAGATTATCTAGAGATCGGTGTGTTAATGTGTTATGATGCATTGACTAGAAACGAGTCTTGTGGAGCACACTTTAGAGAAGAGTACCAGACAGAGGAAGGGGAAGCTGAGCGTAATGACGCTGAGTTCCAATACATCTCTGCATGGGAGTGGCCAGGGTCATTAGATAAAGAGCCTATCTTGAATAAAGAGGAGTTAAAATTCGAATTCGTACAACCAACTATCCGTAGTTATAAATAATTAAAAAAGTCTATGAAACTGCATTTAAAAATTTGGAGACAAAAAAATCGTAAAACACAAGGAAAACTTGTTGATTATACGTTAGAAAATGTAAATCCGCATATGTCTTTCTTGGAGATGTTGGATACATTAAACGAACAATTAATTGTAAATAAAGAAGAACCAGTAGAGTTCGACCACGACTGTAGAGAAGGTATCTGTGGACAATGTGGTGTAGTAATCAATGGAAACCCTCATGGACCATTAGAGAATACAACGACGTGCCAGTTACACATGCGTGAGTTCAGAGATGGTGAGACGGTATTAATAGAACCTTTTAGAGCAAAGGGATTCCCAGTGAAGAAGGACCTAAAAGTGGACAGAAGTGCTTTTGACCGTATTATCTCTGCTGGAGGATATGTATCTGTAAATACAGGACAGGCTCCGGAGGCTAATACAATCCCTGTGTCACATGAGACAGCAGAATCAGCTTTTGACTCTGCGGCGTGTATCGGATGTGGAGCATGTGTGGCTACTTGTAAGAATGGTAGTGCTGCCCTATTCACATCAGCTAAGATTACTCAATTAGCCCTGTTACCTCAATCTCAAGAGGAGCGTAAAGAAAGAGCGTTGAGAATGATCTCGCAGATGGATGCAGAAGATTTCGGGCACTGTTCTAATACAGAAGCGTGTGAAGTAGAATGCCCACAAGGTATTTCTGTACTTAACATTGCACGTATGAACTACGAGTACAATCGTGCTAGCTTTTTAAAGTTTAAGAAATAACAAATAAAAAATAAGCCTATGAGCACTCTCACACTCTATAATAGCTTAAAATTTAAAATAATAGTAGGAGCAGGATTATGCTGCTCCGCTATTTCATTCGCACAAGAAGTCAAGACAGATACAATCAAAGTCTTCGAAGAAAAGGTTATTATCAATCCTGAACCGCAGAAATATCCTAAGTTTAAAGTAGGAGGAGTATTCCAGACTAGATACTTAGATAACTTTAAAAAAGGTGTGGATATAGATGGACTACATCACTCAGAAACACCAGAAAAGACAAGTTATGCTAACAATTCTTTTGATATCAAGAGAATGCGTGTTTCTATGAATGCGAAGATTACTGAAAACTTAGAAGTAACGGCTCTTGTTAATTTTGCGGACTTTAAGAATAAAGACGTAAGTACACGAGTTTTAGAAAATGCGTATGCTAAGTATACGGTTAACCGTTACTTTCAGATTACAGTAGGACAGTTTAGACCTCTATTCGGATTAGAAGAGACGTATGCAGTAGATATCGTTAAGTCCATAGATTATTCTAACTCTTATTATCTATTCGGTAATAACGGATGGATGAGCTTCCAGGTAGGTGCTGCTATTACAGGTAGCGTAGACTTAGGGAAGGTGCCAATGAGTTACGGGTTCTCTGTGACGAATGGTAATGGAAAGAATAAGACGGATAGTGATGATGGTAAGCATTACTCAAGTAGACTTTTATTTAACCTGAATAAGAAGCATGATTTTAATGTAGGTATTAGTGGAGGTATAGGTGAGGTGCAAAAAGAAAACGTATATGCAGTAGGAGTAGAGGCAGCAGCTAAGTTTCCTATTGGTGATCGTTGGTGTTTTGATTTTCAAACAGAGGCTAAGCAAGGGACTAATCACGATGCGTTCTTTAAGCTGGCAGCTGATAAGCGCTTAGGTAAGTTAGATGATTATGTGATGAAGAGTTTCTATGTGCTACCAAACATTCGATATGAAGTAGGTAAAAAGCACTTCCAGGCTATCGAGTTCGCATGTCGATATGAGTATCTAGATGCGGAGTCACAGTTAAACTCTAATGCACGTCAGACATTGACACCTATGTTTAGTTTAGAGTTCCTTAAAAATTATGGAGCAAGAATCCAACTGGGGATGCAAATAGACAACTTTAAAGAAAATATAAAAGATTCGAAAACTTATAATTCTAATCTAGCATTTATCCAATTGCAATGTAGATTCTAATTGTACCACAAAGATGTATAAGTGATGAAAGAAGTAAATCTTAAGAATCTTGCGATTACAGCTGTAATCGGGATTGCACTATGGTTTTGTCCAATTCCAGAAGGAGTAACTCCAAATGCCTGGCATTTATTTGCCATATTCGTAAGTACCATTTTAGGTATTATCCTAAAAGCCGCACCGATGGGAACAATGTGTATGTTAGCAGTAGGTCTAACAGCATTCTTTCAATTGTTAGCACCTGGAGATCCAGGTAAGTCAATAGCACTGAGTTTAAGTGGTTTTGGAGATAAAGTAATATGGTTAATCGGTATCTCTTTCTTTATTGCAAGAGGTTTTATCAAAACAGGATTAGGAAATAGAATTGCGTTTTTATTTATTCGCGCCTTTGGAAAAAGTACATTAGGGTTAGCGTATGGATTAGGATTAGCAGACTTAGTATTAGCACCTGCTATTCCTAGTAATACTGCTCGTGGAGGAGGAATCATCTACCCTATTATGAAGTCTATGGCTATGAACTTCGGTTCTGATGCGACTAAACCAGAAACACATAAAAAGTTAGGTTCTTTCTTGACATTGAACTGTTATTATATGAACTTGATTGCATCATCTATGTTCTTAACAGGTACAGCGAGTAACCCAATGTGTCAGAAGTTCGCTGCTGATATGGGAATTAATATTTCATGGATGTCATGGGCAGCTGCAGGTTTTGTACCTGGATTAGTTGCTTTTATTTTGACTCCAATAGTATTATATAAAATCTTCCCACCAGAACTTAAGAAAACAGGAGATGCGCCTAAGGTGGCTGCTGAAAAATTAAGAGAAATGGGTAAGCTATCTATATCAGAGATCTTGATGTTAATGACTTTCGTTATTCTGTTAGCACTTTGGATTACTGGAGACTTATTTAGTATCGATGCGACTACTACTGCGTTTATTGGTTTAGCAATCTTACTGTTGACATCTGTGTTGACATGGGATGATGTAAAGGCAGAAAAAGGAGCTTGGGATACTATTGTATGGTTCGCGGTATTAGTGATGATGGCGAGTTCATTGAATAAATTAGGTTTCATCGGATGGTTCAGTGATTTAGTAAAAGGTAAAATGGGTGATATGGATTGGCATTATGCTTTCCCTATTATTGTGATTGTTTACTTCTTTAGTCACTACATCTTCGCGAGTGCAACTGCTCATGTAGCTGCTATGTATGCTGCTTTATTAGGAGTAGGAGTCTCGTTAGGAGTTCCACCTGTATTATTAGCGATGATGTTAGGTTTCATGGGATCTATCTACGGGACATTAACACATTATGGACATGGTCCTGCACCAGTATTCTTCGGAAGTGGGTATGTAGAGCTAAAGTCGTGGTGGACTTATGGTCTAATCATCGGAGTTATGCTACTCGCTATTTATTTAGTGGTAGGTACGAGTTGGATGAGTTTAATAGGAGCTTTTTAATAAGTAGTTTATAATTTGATTTAGTAGGGCTAAGTATTCTTTTATATCTTTCGGGAATAAAAGAATGCTTAGCCCTTTTTTGATAATACGAAGGTAATCTAGGGATAAATAAGAAAACGATGAGAAAAGCAGAAGTAGTAGTAGTTTGGTTTAGACGTGATTTAAGATTAGAAGACAATGTCGCCTTTTATCATGCAGCAGAGAGTGGATACCCTATTCTACCTCTATTTATCTTTGATAAAGATATTTTAGAGCAGTTTAGCAATGTAGAGGATAGGCGTGTGCAGTATATTCACGAGCAGGTCGGGAAGATAAATGACGAGCTGAAGAAGTATAATTCAAGCGTTCAATGTTATCACAGTACAGTATCTGAGGCATTCGAACAATTAGCAGATAACTATTTAATAAAGGCTGTTTATAGCAATGAAGATTATGAGCCTCAGGCTATTCAAAGAGATCAAGAGGTAGCTTCTTTTCTTCAACAAAAGAATATCCTTTTTTATCAATATAAAGATCACGTTATTTTTAGAGGAGGTGAAATCTTAAAACAAGATGGCACAGCGTATCAAGTATATACTCCTTATGCTAAAAAATGGAGATCATTATTGACAGAAAATCATTTGTTTGATTATACCGTAGCCTTAGAAAAGGTATTGTTTCATCGTTTTCAAAGTGATATTCTATCTTTAGAACAGCTAGGGTATCGTCCTTCTGAAAACAGGAAGATAACCAATGAAGTAGATCTAGCTATCGTCTCGAGGTATGATCAGTATAGAGACTATCCAAGTATAAAAGGGACTAGTCTATTGGGTACAGCATTGCGCTTCGGTACAGTATCTATTAGGAAATGTGTACGTATTGCTTTAAAAGAAAACGATGTATGGCTATCAGAGTTGATTTGGAGAGAGTTCTTTAGTCAGATCATGTATTTATACCCTGCAGTAGAAAAGCATTGTTTTAAGTCTAAATATGAGGGTATAAAATATCGCAATAATGAGGCAGACTTCTTGGCATGGTGTGAAGGTAATACGGGATATCCGTTAGTAGATGCTGGAATGAGAGAGTTAAATGCTACAGGGTTTATGCATAATAGAGTGCGTATGGTAGTTGCTAGCTTTTTAGTAAAACATTTATTGATCGACTGGCGTTGGGGAGAGGCATATTTCGCTCAACAGTTACTAGATTACGACTTAGCTTCTAATAATGGGAATTGGCAATGGGTAGCTGGCTGTGGCTGTGATGCGGCACCCTACTTTAGAATATTTAACCCTACAGAGCAAGCAAAAAAGTTCGATAAAGACGGAAGCTATATGGATAAATGGGTTCCTGAGTGGCGAGAACTCTATTATAGACAACCAATAGTTGAACATAAGTTTGCTAGAGAAAGAGCTTTAGAAGTGTTTAAGGAAGGATTGCAAGAGTATTAATTTATTTTAGTAGTATTGTGTAAAATATTAATAAAAAGGTTGGTGATATAGGTGAGATAGCGTAATTTTTCATACATTTAACTTTTCTTAGAATCAAGAAGTGTAATGTTTAAAAAATACATTTTATATTGCTTATTAATCCCCTTTTTTCTTAGTTGTACTAAAAGTAAGGAGAGGCAAGTAGGTGTACAAAAACAGACACAAGGACTAGATTTAATAGATAAAAAAGAGGTTGTTGATTCTGTTCATTATGTAGAAACCAGTCGCTTGGCTAAACGTTTACTTTTATTAGGTAACGCGTATTATTATAAGCAAAATGCTTTAGCGAATAAAGAAGATGTTTATAATGAAAAAAATAAGTTAACCTATGAGTATCTTAATGCATTAAAGAATAAGGATAGTGCATCACTAGCGAGTGCCTATTTTGATTTAGGCGAGCATTATCAATATACTGCTATTTCAGATAGTAGTTATTATTATTACAATAAATCAGCTCAATATTATAAGGGGATAAAGAATATTGAAGATCTTCAAAAAACGTATTTGTATTTCAGTATATTGCTAGCTAGCAGAGGTGTGTTTTTAGAAGCTCATATACAACTGTTACAAGCTATATCATTAAATGGGTATAATGTATCAAAGCATACTCTGTATAGTCAAGCATTTGTACTAGCCGTGATAGAGTTGGGTTTAGATAAAAATGATGAGGCTATCACTATGCTAAAAAAAGCTGAAGCATATTTAGACTCAGAAGAACTTAAAAACTTCTATTTAAGGGAACAGATATTGATGAATAAGATTTCTATTAAAAATAATTTGTCTCGAGCCTATATAGAGAAAGGCGAATACAATGATGCAGAAGAAGCGATTCAAGAAGCTTTTAGGTATTTAGAACAATTGGAGAATAAGGATAAAGAATCTTTTTATTCTATGCTCCTGCATACGAATGCATCACTTCAATTAAAGTATAAAAACTATGATACTGTAATAAGTTATATAGTTGAAGCTATGGATCATAGTCTAACTATAGGTAACTATCATGCTTATAATCTGAATAAAATACTATATGCTGAATATCAATTAGAAAGAGGGGAGTTTGTAAATGGGATTAAATTATTAGAAGAGGTATTCTCTGCTGCTACTCAATATGATGATCTAAGAGTACAGAAAAAGGCAATAGAATTACTTATGATGTATGATAAGATCGATTCTAAATCTAATTTTTATCATTATAAACAGATTAATGAATTGATTAATAATGATATCAGTGCGGTTAGGAGTAAGTTCGCTAGATTAAAATATGAATCAGATTCGCTTATTCGCTCTAATCAAATTCTAAAAGATCAGAATAATCTTATTACTTATGCGAGTATAGCGCTTATTTTTAGTTTTATTGGAATGCTATGTGTTATTTTCTATAGAAATAAGGCAAAAGAAATAGCTCTGGTGCAAATGTATCAAAAGGATACAGAAAAATATTATGATTCTATTATTCATATTCAGAATAGTATAACAAGAGCTCAAGATATTGAACGTAAGAAGTTTGCGAAAGAATTACACGATGGAGTATTGAACAAGCTATTTGTTACTCGGTTTTCTCTTTTACAATTAGAAAATGATAACCTTGAGTTAGTTAAAGAATCTTTAGTCAAAGAAGTACAAGAAGTAGAGTTATTTATTAGAAATAGTTCTCATGCGCTATACAATGAAGAGAAGTTCTTAGTTAGTAATTTTGGACAGCTTTTAGAGGAGTTAGTTTATTTGCAAAATAGAAATGTCAGTACAGTTTTTAGTATTGAAATTGACTCTAGAATAGAACTAGAGAGACTAAGTCATAAGATAAAAGTGAATATCTATAGAGTTCTTCAAGAAGCATTTCAAAATGTACAGAAGTATGCTGAAGCGAAAGAATGTAAATTAGTAATAGAATATCTATCAGACCAATATTTTCGTATGGAAGTTATAGATAATGGTAAAGGATTTAGCTTTAAATCTGTTAAGCGTGGATTAGGAATTAAAAATATGGAAGAACGACTTCGAGGGTTGAATTCAAAACTTATTGTAAAGAGTAAAAGAGGAATAGGTACTTCTATTTCTTTTTCTATTCAAAATAGCTAGATCTACAGTTTATATATCATCCAGATATTAGGCTCTGTATAATATCCTTTGTTAAGCTCAACGTTTACTCTAAGCGTAGTTAATCCCATAGGTAAAATGTATTCTCCAGAAGACTGAAAAGTATACCCAGTCCATTTTTCCCATTGAAGAATAGTACCTTCGACGTAGAATGAGGTAGTGCAGACACCTTGAATAATAGCTCCATTGATTACGTGTTTTCTAATTTCAATATCGTATGGTAATCCCGAATTATTAATCCATTGAGAATAATTCATTATATCTTGTAAGGGATAATGTTGTTTCATCTTAGGTCTTATGGGACAGATAATGTTTTGATATTCTTCTTGAGTAGCATAAAGCTTTAGGTTGTTTATTACATATTGGTGTACTTCATTTTCAGAATAAGACTTATTCGTAAAAATAGATAAGCAACACAGAGTATTTGGTTTTAGGATACGTTCATGGTCGGCAAATGATTTCTCTAATGCCCATCTCCACCCTCCATCTGAGAGTTTAGCGAACTCTGTTTTAGTTAAATGTAAAGGCACACAATGTATAGTTGCAACAAGGTTATTATTCTCTAGTACTATAAATTGCTGACTAGAAAATACTTTAAAAATAGAATTCCAATATTTTACTTTGCCACTGTCTGCCTGTAAGTATTGTGGTAAGTTACTTAGTTCTTTAATTTTTTGTACTAAGTTATCTTTCTGAACTGAATTTAATTGATCAAAACATATAAAGCTAAATTCTGCTGTATTCATTGTGTGTTGAAAATTACCATTTGCTAAGAGTTAGAAAGATACTGCATTTACAGAGATAAATATATTTTAATTGAAATTATTATTAACTATTTTATAATCAGAGAATAAAGTTAATAAGCTAAAAAAAACGTATTTTTAGATATAGAAATGGCTTAAAATTTGAGTGCAGTATAAATGTAAGATCATTGGTTGGATTTATTAATTTTTAAACAATAATAGATTTTATCAATAGTTGTATTGAATCAAAGTATGCTTAAGACTAGTTATCAGTGGATTATAACTGTAAGTTTGTAAAAGAAAAAGAGAGATAAACGACAAAAATAATAATTATGAAAGAACAAAAATTAACGACAGCTTCAGGAAGACCTTATGTAGATCATGAAGATTCATTAACAGCAGGTACTAGAGGTCCTGTATTACTAGAAGATTATATTTTACATGAAAAATTAGCTCATTTTAATAGAGAGCGTATTCCAGAGCGTATTGTGCATGCTAAAGGTTCTGGAGCTTATGGAACATTTACAGTAACGAATGATATCACGAAATATACTAAAGCTAAATTATTTAGTGAAGTAGGTAAACAAACAGATGTTTTTGTAAGATTCTCTACTGTAGGAGGAGAGAAAGGTTCTGCTGATTCAGAGCGTGACCCACGTGGTTTTGCCGTTAAGTTTTATACTGAAGATGGTAACTGGGATTTAGTAGGTAACAATACACCTGTGTTCTTTATTAAAGATGCTAAGAAATTCCCTGACTTTATCCATACTCAAAAAAGACACCCAGGTACTAACTTAAAATCAGCTACTATGGTATGGGATTTCTGGTCATTAAATCCTGAGAGTTTACACCAAGTAATGATCTTAATGTCTGATAGAGGAACTCCATTTGGATATAGACATATGAATGGATATGGAAGTCATACCTTCTCTATGATTAATAGCGAGAATGAAAGAGTATTCGTGAAGTTCCACTTTAAAACAGCTCAAGGAATTAAAAACCTTACAGGGCCAGAAGCAGACCAAATGAGAGCAACAGATATGGACTATGCACAACGTGATCTATATGAAAATATCTCTAATGGTAACTTCCCTAAATGGAATCTAAAAATTCAAGTGATGACTGAACAACAAGCCAAAGAAGCAGTTGTTAATCCATTTGATGTAACAAAAGTATGGCCACATGGTGATTATCCACTAATCGATGTAGGGGTACTTGAATTAAACAGAATGCCTAAAAACTACTTCCAAGATGTAGAGCAAGCAGCTTTTGCACCAGCACATATTGTAGACGGTATTGGTTTTTCGCCTGATAAGATGTTACAAGGACGTATTTTATCTTATCCAGATGCACAACGTTATAGACTAGGTGCTAACTATGAGCAGATACCTGTGAATCGTTGTCCATTTATGACTAATAACTATCAGAGAGATGGCTATATGAGAGTAGATGGTAATGGTGATGACGCACCTAACTACTTCCCAAATAGCTTTGATAATATTACAGTAGATCAAAGTTATAAAGAACCAGCTCAAGATTTGCATAGTGTTGTGGCTGATAGATATGATAGAAATGGAGAAGGAGAGAATGACCACTTCAGTCAACCAGGAAAACTATACGAGATTATGACTGCTGAAGAGAAAACAAATACTGTAGCTAATATCGTTGCGGCAATGAGTGGTGTAGAAGGACCTAAGCGTGATGAGATTATTGGAAGACAGCTGTGCCACTGGTTTAGAGCTAATGTTGAACTAGGTACTAGAGTTGCACAAGGACTTAACTTCGACATCAGTAAATACATGAATTCATAATAGTTATCTATATATTTTTAAAGGATCCCATTTTGCTTCTTGCATTTGGGATCTTTTTTTTCATAACGATGTCAGAAGTTGTATTCTAGATTATTATACTTATTTTTGTTAGTAACAGTAATATCAATATTTATGCGCTACTATACTTTATTCAAGATAATATTTATATCAACTTTATTTGTAGGATGTTCGTATCAAACTTATCAACCTATTTTTTTTTCTGATTTAGATAAAAATGATAATGTAACAGAAAGCAAAAAAGGGTATATGGTGCAATTGACTCCTGATGAAAAACTTGTCTTAGATCAAAGTACGCATGTAGAGACAGAGGTAGGTCAATATTTTGTAAAAACTAATGAAAGACAAGTATTTCCCGTTATTTCTAATCATGATACTGTGTATCGATCAAATAGGCATATTGAGTTTAAGAAGGTTCACAACTTTCGTGATATGGGAGGGATTAGAAATAAAGACGGAAAACAGGTCATATGGGGGCATTTCTTTAGAAGTGGACACCTCTCTAAGCTAAAGGAGAAAGAATATGCTAAACTTGAAAATCTAAATGTCAAAACAGTTATAGACTTGCGTACGGATAAAGAAGTGACGAAGAAACCTGATAGAGTACCAGAAGGTGTAGTATATAAGAATGTGCAAGTGTATGACGATTCTGAGGATATGTTCTCTAAGACTAAAAAGGATGTGCTTAAAGGAAAAGTGACTCCTGTACAATCTGATAGTCTAGTGATGGAGTTTTATAAACTGTATATGACAGAGAACCCACAGTTAGTTAGAGAGATAATGGATGATGTTTTTGAATCAAAAGAAGCAGTGTTGTTCCATTGTTCTGCAGGTAAAGATAGAACAGGTATGATAGGAGCTATGATACTTAGCATCTTAGAGGTAGATAGAGAGACTATCATTTCTGAATATATGTTATCTAATAATTATAGAGTAAGTGAAGTAGAGGGAAGAATGAAGCTTGCTAAAGTAGGCAAAGTAATCTTTCCGAAGATTAACTATCAGGTTATAGAGAACTTTTCGTGGATTAAGCCTATTTATATTCAAGCAATGTTTGAAGGAATAGAGAAGGAGTACGGTTCTGTTGATAATTATATTGAGCAAGGACTCAAAATAAGTAAAGAGAAACGAGCTGAATATATTCAGAAATTTACGTACTAGTTATTTTGTGTTCACTTTCAATTGTTTTAATTTAGAGAAATTAAAAGGAAAATTATGTATAGAATAGTATTTACTATAGTAGCCTTTCTTAGTGTAACAATTATGTGTGCACAGAAGCAATCTTTTAGTCAGAAGATAGGTCAATTAATGGAGTTAGTTACAGAGGAGAATGTTGATAATAATCAAGTAAGAGAAATATTAAAGACCTTAGCTATTGCCCCTAAAGAGATGAAAGAAGGAGCTATGGATTACAGTATATATGATAATTTTGAAGGAGATACTTTGTATTATATCCCATATAAAACTGCAGAAGAATCTCGCTTTTCTGTTGAGAAACTAAAACAGGGAGAGAAGTTGTTCTATACGCTACAGTTTTTAATGCAAAGCACATATACCAAAGATGCCAAAGGTAAAGTAGAATTTGCAGACCCTACATATCTATATAATACAACGATAGAAGAATTAGAACCTTACTGTACTACACCTATGAAGTATAAGAATGGTAGAGGTAACAGTCCTGATTCTCCCTTGCTTAGCTGTGTTTATACTAACCCAAAGAGTAAGAGAAAACTAATGTATTGGGTAGTTTGTGAGAATAAAATAGGAGACACAAAGGGAAATACAGTAAAAGAAATAAAGATTCAGAGTCAAGAACTTTGGAGATAAACTATAAATACAAATTAGAAATATGTTATTGTCTAATGTAAGTCGAGGTGATGCTTTAATAGTCGCAATTAAGCTATTGATAATATCTTCAGTAGCTAGTTTGAACTGTTTGTTAATCCAGCACAATATATATACTAAAGCGAATCTAGGTGTGCAATATGTAAATAAAGATTTAGTAAGGTTCGAAACGATAAACTTCATTGTGACAGTATTAAATATTGTAGCTGCCGCTTTTTTCTTTATAGTATTTATCGTATGGTTTTATAGAGCCTATGTGAATATGCAGTCTTTAGATACTCGATTAAATGATTCTAAGTATTGGATAATATTCGGATGGTTTTTACCTGTCTTTAATCTAGTGATGCCTTATCGATTATTGAATAAGATGACTATCAGCGCGGTCTTATATATACATAAAAATACTAGTACTAAACTAAAGAGGTTTAGATCATATTGGATTTTATTGCTTTGGGTTAGTTTCTTATTGATCTATTTGTTGCGTTTATATCAGTATAGTATCGCTACTAGAGTAGATGTTATGTATATTATCAAGTTAGGAGTGATTATTAATGCTTTATCATTACTTACTTTGTTTGTATTCGCTTCGTATTTTAGTTTTTATAGAAAGATGGAAGCCCTAATCTATAAGTTAGAGCATGAAAACAAAGAGGAGAATGCAAACTGTATTGAACTAGTAAGAGAATAAAATACAACTCTTAAACTGTTTTTATGTCAGGGAAACAAGTTTTTTTACAGTTTATTCAGAATATCAGTACACCTTATCTACATGAAGGCTTTGTAGCTACTCAGAAAGGTCTGATATTAAAACAACGAATAGAATCATCAGATTTTGAGTTAGTATTGAAGTTTCATGCTATTCAGAGCGAAGTGAAAACTAGTGTACAGTTATCATGCCTTGTCATGGTGTTGTCAGAACAGTTAAAAGCATGGAGGTTGCAGAAGTACAGAAGTAAGGATTTAGCAGTAGATACTGTTTTTATAGCTAATCTTAATGATGTTATTCCTGTTCTCCCGAAGAAGTTTAGTTGGGAAATTAACTCCAAGAACCTTGATGATCAAACAGCTGTTTTTAGTGAGCTTCTTTCTACTTATGTGAATCCTATATTTGAGCAGTTTAGAAATAGAGAGGCACTGATAGCTTATACTATTGAACAAGGGTGGAGATTTAATGTAAATATGTCTCCTAAGCAATTTGTTTATCCATTAGATTTTATGGCATGTTTTGCTTCTTATGAAGAGAATTGCTTAGGCTTTAATAATTTTATCAAGCAAGAAGGTCTAGTAGGACAAGCTAGGCGAATTTATAAAGAAATGAGCTCACCTAAGTATAAAGGATATATTAGAAGTGATGCTATAGAGGACAAATTATTCCAGCAAGCTTATCTACATAAAATACCGATTTGGTGATATATGACAACATAAAAAAGAGAGGGAAGTATACGTTATGATACTTCCCTCTCTTTTTTATGTTTGAAAGTATAAATTAATTTGTACCTACTCTTTTATAGGTAAACTCTTGATTGTTTTTTTCTAAAACAAGGATATTCTCACTACTTGCTTTGATTGTAAAATGTAAGGTATCTCTATTAGATAACACTAGAAGTTCGTGATTCTGTATCCACCAATTCTCATATTCACTAGTCATCATATTTACTGATGTAGCGTCTCCATTCTCTTTTAAAGAAAAACTCTTAGGCTTATTCTCATTAAAGGGAGTGAATTCTGTCCAATCACCAATCACATGTATGCTTAATGACTTTTCATGTTCTGACATTTCAGGAAGTTTAAAGCTCTCTTCCTTTTTACAGCTATAAAAGGCTACTCCACATAATATTATAAAAATACTAGTCTTAAATGTTTTCATATTAATTGTTAAAATTAGGAAATACTAAACAAATATAGTGATAAAAATTAAATATGGGTATTTAAAATAATGTGAATTGGTTTCTATTTAGAAGGTTTTAGCGCATGTATAGTACGATAAAGAATATCTAGGTTAACTACCATTTCATCTTTTGTTAAATGACCAAATCCTAATCTCATTCCTGTTAATTTTCTGTCTTGATAGAGTAGGGTTTTAGGTAGATATAAGTTATTTTTAGCACATTGTTTATGTAGTTGCATCAGGTTAATAGGAGTGTTCCATTCTGTCCAAATAGCTAATCCACCAGCAGGTACTGTAAAATGAATATCATTATTAAAGAACTGTTGTAATAACTCAGCGAAAGAGTCCCGTCTTTCTTTGTATATTTTAGAAGCTTTTTTTAGATATCTAAAGATTTCGCCTTCTTCTATTAATTCATTTAGTACCTGTTCCATGATAATGTCTCCTCTAGGATCTAGTAATCTCAGGTATTTCTGCATTTCTATTAATACACTTTCTGGTGCTACAATAAACCCATGCTCAAAAGTTGGTGCTAATGATTTGCCAAATGATCCTATATATACTACCATGCCATCTGAGTCTACACTTGCTAGTGGTAATACAGGGCTTTTGTCATAGTGAAAGTCATAATCATAATCATCCTCTAGAATAATAAAACCATACTTACGTGCTAAGTTGAGAAGTTTTACTCTGCGCTGTGCACTTAAGGTTACAGTAGTAGGGTAGTGGTGATGAGGTGTTAGATACAGCATACGGATAGTCTGTGATTTACACATTTCTTCTACCGCTTGTACATCTATACCCTGCTCATCTACAGGTACCGTTAATACATGAGCTCCAGTTTCTTGAAATGTCATATTACTAGAGTAGTAGCTCAGCTTAGCTACGATCACTTTATCACCAGGAGATAGTAGTACT
This sequence comes from Myroides sp. C4067, assembly GCF_038039665.1. Taxonomy (NCBI): domain Bacteria; kingdom Pseudomonadati; phylum Bacteroidota; class Flavobacteriia; order Flavobacteriales; family Flavobacteriaceae; genus Myroides; species Myroides sp. C4067. The sequence goes on along the minus strand of NZ_JBBPHJ010000016.1, from coordinate 7,878 downwards.
CTACAAGCGATGTAGATACTCATTTCGGTATTACGTGTGATCAGTATATTATTCTTACTGATATGTAGTCCTCTAGATAGGTTTAGATAATTCGCCATATTACTTTTGAATGGGTAGTTATCCTCACTTTTTATATTGTATAGTTTTTTTCGATTGCTTTTTCTTTTGAGGTTAGCACTATAGAAAGAAGATAGTTGACTCAGTTGGCTTATTCTTGTATCTGTCGTACCATCATTAAACATATAGTCACAATGATTTGTCTCATAAGGAGAATCTAGCACATTATTGACTTGAAAGGAATATCCTGGTTTACTTGGATATTGTTGAATATTCTGATAATCTATATCAGTACTTGTTTTAGGGCGAATAGACTTTTTGCTCAATACAAAACACCCTTTATTAGGGATCATTTCTATCCATCCTTGTGTTGCTATTTCTTCAAATGCCGCGATTACTGTATTTCTATTTACCGAAAGCAATGTTGCGATTGTTCTAGTGCCAGGTAGTTTAGTCCCTTCAGGGATAAAGTTGCGTTGTATAGCATTGCTAAACTGATTAGCGATTTGCATATATACTGCAGTAGTAGAGTTTCTATCTATTTTTATAAAACTCTGATAAGGGATTTTAACCGGACTAGCCATGATTAGAAATATTAAGTATTATCTATTCCAGCAATATACAGTTTTTAGCATATAGATATACTTTTTTATGCTCAATATTTTTGTGAATATTGGCTTTTAGTTTTTGTGTCCTATCGTATATTTATATAATTTAGGGCTTTATTTTATAGCTATGAATGTATCGATCCTTCAGATGGTTAGTGTAGTTAGTTATTCTAACGCATACTTAAATGATCATTTACCAGAGATTTCTAATCAAGGAGAGAAGATCTCTATGTATTGTAATAAAGTGTTATTTCATATTCCTGTAGTAGGAGATAAGAATCAATATACAACTCAAGCGCCTATAGACTGGTTTATTTCTTTAAAATTCAGAGGAGTAAAGCAAGTAAAGTTATTCTATCAATCTTTTGCAAAACCGAATACACCAGAGTATATGACAGCAGGATTTGTAGGAGGTGGGGGAGTATGGATGGTAGAGACTGTGTTAGAAGATCGATCAGAGTTTTGGTATAGCAAGTGGGAGGTCAATGAGGATAAACGTCAGTTAGGTGCAGATAGAATATGGGATGTAACCTATAGACTTGCTCCTATTAACGAATTGCCAAGCATTAAATATGAGATAGAAGAACAGAGCTTAGCCCTTATGTCAGTATTAGAAGAGCTAGTAGCTTTCTGTAAGGTAGAAGAACTAGCTAATTGGGAAACTATATTCGCTGGAGCTAAGAGTGTATTAGAGAATAAGAAACCGTCTACAACTACCTATCTAAAAGATATGATTGTAGAAGGAGGATATACAGAAGAGGCTTTAGCCTTAATGGAAGCTACTGATAGAGCCTATGTATTCGGGGGGATGGGCTCGTGGAATGATGTAGGACAGTTCAGTAATGATAATCAAGAGAAGAGGTATAAGGAACTGTCAGCAGAACTATATGCTGTCTTAAACCGAAGTATTCTAGCATTTGCTAATTCTTGTTTATAGGTCAAGTATAATTAGGCTTAGTAGGTAAGCTTCTATATTAAAAATAAATGACAATTTTATTTTCATTTGATAAAAAATAATAAAATTATATTATCCACCTTTGCACGCTTAAATTTTTAGAACAAATGAACTGGATAATTTTAATTATTGGTGGATTATTTGAAGTAGGTTTTACTTTTTGCTTAGGTAAAGCTAAGGAAGCTACAGGAGCAGAAGCAGTAGGATGGTATGCCGCTTTTTTGATAGCCTTAGTTTGTAGTATGGCAGCTCTTGTAAAGGCAACTCAATCCTTACCACTAGGAACAGCTTATGCAGTATGGACTGGTATAGGTGCTGTAGGAACAGTATTAGTAGGAATATTTGTATTTAAAGATCCTGCTACTTTTTGGAGGATGTTTTTTATCGCTACTTTGATAGGGTCTATTATTGGGCTTAAAGTAGTAGCTGCATCATAAGTAAGAATAAAGAGTATTTTTTAGAATCTATTATAGATAAATTAAAAAAGGGACTATCAAGCGATAGTCCCTTTTTCATGATAAAAAGTAGTTGATTGTGTTGTTAATAGTAGTAACTATAGATTAAGACCTTCTAACCTTTGATTGTCTTACCCTAAAAGTAATAAAGCTTTTTAGAATACAAAACCCCGTTCTTTGTTAAGCTTCATTATAAATCAATATTGTTTGATATGTGATATGTTTTGTTGATAATAAAGCTTTTTTTATCATTTTTATATTGCCATAAAAAGTGTTTCTTTGTTTTTTATTTTTGAGCAATGAATATGCAGGAGCAGTATTTTGAAGTTTTTATAACTCATTTAAGACAGACTATTACACTAGATGAACAGGCTGTACATAAAGTATTAGACAGTTTAGAAATAGTGAAATTAAAACGGAAGGAGTTTCTTCTTACTCCTGGGCAACCTTCTAATTCTATGCGCTTTATTGTAGAGGGGAGTGCTAGATGTTATTATCTAGATGAGAATAGTCAAGAGCATACTCTACAGATCGGTATTGAGAATTGGTGGATAAATGATTTGTATAGTTTTTTGACACAGAAAGATTCTCAGATGTATATTCAAGCTATCGAACCTGCTGTAATTTTGCAAATTAGTCAGTCTAATCTAGAGCAACTCTATCAGGAGGTTCCAGAGATATCTACATTTTTTAGAATTAAGATTCAGAGTGCTTATGTAGCGCTGCAGGAGCGTATGCTAGAGAATTTAAGCACAGAGGTCTATGCTAGATACCAGAAGTTTATTAAGGATTACAGAGATATAGAACAACGCGTGCCTCAGTATATCATAGCCTCTTATCTAGGTGTGACTCCTGAGTTTCTAAGCTATTTAAAGAAAAAGAACTTATAATAAATAAGTTTTTTTACCCAATAAGTGCTTCTTAAGTTATCTTAAGAAGCACGTTCTCTCGAGCTAATACATTTGTCCTATACAAATAAGAATAGAAGACAAATGAGATTAGCTTTTTTTTATATAGTAATTTTAATGGTTTTTGGGCAAGGTGTTTTCGCTCAGAAATTTTCATATAATCCAGAAGGAATGGTAGGTCACCGTTCTTACTTTTACACCCATACATTTAATTATCAGATTAGCGATAAGGTCAAACTTCAGAACCTTATTCTATTTGATACAGAGTATGATGATGATAAGCACAATATTCTATTTATGCGTAATACGCTAGCTTATCAATTTTCAAAACACTTTACTTTAAACACTTCAGTAGGGATTAAGAATCCAGGCAAGTTTGCTAGTATGTTGCTTCAATATCAGGTATCTGGTAAGGAGGTATTGTTCTCTTATGCTGTAGGGACAACATACCAAGCAGGTTTTACACTAGAACAATCATTATTATTTGAATATACCCCTCAGCTGACAGATAAAGTGAAAGGATTATTCAGAGTATCTGCAGTCGGTAATGTGAACGCAGAAGAATATACCAGAGGATTCCAACATATCAGATTAGGGGTGAAGTATGAGGAATATAGCTTTGGGGTAGCAGCCAACTTAGAACAGTTTAATAATTCATGGAAACACCTAGAAAACGTTGGTGTTTTTGCAAAAATAAATCTTTAAAATACAATAGAAATGAACAAGAATCAAGACATCGGTTTATTAATTACGCGTATTAGTATTGGCTTTCCAATGTTGTTATACGGAATAGGAAAATTATTTAATGGTATTTCGTTTATTCAAGGAATATTAGTAGATAAAGGACTTCCTGCTTTCTTTGGGTATGGAGTTTATGTAGGAGAGGTCATTGCCCCACTTTTAATCTTGGCTGGTTATAGAATGCGATTAGCGAGTTTAGTGTTTGCTATTAACTGTATTACTGCTATGTTATTAGTACAGAGTGCAGATGTATTTAGTCTAAATGATAATGGTGGATGGAAGGTAGAGTTATTAGGTATCTACGCTTTAGTTGCTGTTGGATTATTCTTTACTGGAGGAGGGAAGTTAGCTTTGTCATCTGAGCATAAATGGGATTAAATAGATGAGATAGAGTAGTTATTCATTTTGCTCTAAAAAGAACATTGTAACGACATAGGTAATAAAAAACTCAAGAATACGATCTGTGATAAAAATAGGGTTACCCCTTGTTAATACTCAAGTTTAGTGAATTAATTGATGAGGTGTAGTATAGGATTATGAATAAAAAAGCATTTTATTCGCTCTGATTGCTTTTTTTGGCACAGCATTTGTTGTTGTCTAGGTGTAGTATACATTTTCATAGTTATTTTTTTTGAGCGATGTTAACGTAGTTAATTAACATCAGATAAGTAATAAGATTTTATTATTTAGGTTTTGTTTATAAAGCATAAGTTTATTGAGTTGACTTATGCTTTATTTTTTTTATATACTATTCAATGTGTGTAGTGCCTTAGTCATGATGTAGGATGCTAGGAGATTCCTTGAGGGTTTCTAGGAGTATTCTTGCTGAAAAACGTGCTTTGGGCTAGTAAACTCGAAGAATACCCCTAGCAAACTGCAAGAAACTCGAAGAGAATAAGGGATTAGAGAATGCTTAATTAACGCTGAGTACTTAGAAACGTTAAAAAAGTGTTTTCAACTTTACTTTTTTCTATAGAAGCAGTATCTTTAAAGAGAAGAGTTTTGGGGATAAATTAAGGTGGTTCTTAATCTATATTAACTAGTAATGAAGAGAACTTCTTTAATTTTACACTAGAACAATAAAGTATTCATCAATTAAATATTCATATTATGTCAAACGTAGATTTAGTTATAGAGGAACGTGCAGCTAGTATTGGTAACTTTTTAGTAGGAAGACTATTGCCTTTTAGACAGAAGCGCACAGTAGGGCCATTTTCTTTTATAGATCACATGGGACCTATATCCGTAGCAGAACACGATAATTTAGATGTAGATCCACATCCTCACATAGGTCTATCTACATTGACTTATCTATTTGAAGGACAGATCATGCATAGAGATAGTGTGGGAAGCGTAGAGCGTATCACTCCAGGTGCGGTAAACTGGATGACAGCTGGTAGAGGGGTAGTGCATTCTGAGCGTATGCCAGAGGATATACGTACGACTATGCCTGATGCTATTCTACACGGGTTACAGATTTGGATTGCATTGCCTAAAGAATTAGAGGATATGGAGCCTTCTTTTGTTCATATTGAAGCAAAAGACTTACCAAGTTGGGAAGAGGATGGTGTGTCGTATAAACTGATAGCAGGAGAAGCATTAGGAAGAAAATCACCTGTGCCTGTATATAGCCCATTGTATTATATCGAAATCAAATCTACAGAACACAAGAAGATTAATATCGGAAGTGGATTATTCGGAGAGGCGGCGATGTATATCTTAGAAGGAGGAGTGAAGAGTGGTGAGCATGAGTACGAACCTAAGAATATCTTGATCTCTAATGATAGTACGCTATGTGAGTTCGAAATGAAGCCTAATACTACAGTCTATATCTTCGGAGGTGAACCTCTACCAGAAGAGCGCTATATACTGTGGAATTTCGTATCTCATGATACAGACAAATTAGAGAAAGCAAAACAAGATTGGATCGATCAGAACTATGATGTGTTTCCTTTAATTGAAGGCGATAGTGATAGTTATGTACCGTTTCCAGAAGGGATGAAATCATTTAAAAATAAGAAGTAATATGAACGTAACAGTAAAAGCCGTTTTAGGTACAGAGTTATATTATACAGAGGTTACGGCAGGTAGTAATGTATTGATTACTGATGAGCCTGCTGATCTAGGTGGACAGAATAAAGGGTTTAACCCATTCGAAGTATTAGCTACTTCACTAGCTAGCTGTACAGCAGCTACACTGAGAATGTATATGGATAGAAAGAAGTGGGAAGCTGAGAAGATCGTGGTGGAAATAGAAATGACTAGAGACACTACAGGGACAAAGACTACTTTTAATAGAAAGGTTTCTTTCGAAGGTGCATTATTAGATGCTGATATGCAGAAGAGATTGGCTATTATAGCTGATAAGTGTCCTGTACATAAAGTATTGACAGGAGAGGTAACCATTAATACAGAATTAGCTGTTTAGACAACGGGAAACAGGGAACAGAAAACCGATAAGGAGTATTAAGAAAAAAGAAAAGTATTAACCAATAAAAGAAATATACTATGGAAATAAAACATGAAGCCCAAGAAACAAAAGGAGCATTCGTCGCTTATATAGACGGGCAACGCGCTGGAGATATGACTTATTCTGTAGCAGGTACAGATAAGATTATTATAGATCATACGGGAGTAGAAGAGGCATTTAATGGTAAAGGAGTAGGAAAGGCTATATTGCTTGAAGGAGTAATCCCTTACGTAAGAGAAAAGAATTTAAAGGTATTACCGTTATGTCCTTTTGCATCAGCTATGTTTAAAAAGATGCATGCTGAGATAGGAGACGTATTAGTATAATTAAGAATTAAGAATTAAGAATTAAGAATTTTCTTATAGACAAGATGTACTTAGTGGTTATTGTGCGGTGTGATTGTCACGGATTATAAATCTGCACCATCAGTATTACAGTACTATGCTGTAGACAATTCTGTTAACAGTAAACTGTCTACTGTCCACTAAATAAGTTTTGTGTTCTAACGAGTATGTCTATATTGTTTTTGTTACCTTTGTACCAAATTAAATATATAGAATCTTATGAACGAAAAAACACCTTTTGGATTAATATCTACAATAGAAGTTCCTTATGCTTTAAGTGTAAAGGGAAACTGTTGGAGTAAAGAAGGATTGTTAGTCGCGAATTATATTTATTCGAATGAAGGAGATACTAATACGTACGAATTAGTATATACTATCATTGATAGTGAGGGAAATACAAAAGAGGAGAAAGAGACTAGAGGAGTATTGCCTACTTTATTTTTAAGCCCTACTAAGGAGAACTTTGTTTCTCTAGTAAGTGGAGAGGAAGAAGAGATGACTTCTTATTCTATATTTGATAAGAGTATAAAAGGATTTAAAAGTAGCAAGTCATTTGATGGGCGTTTTGTAGGATGTACAACTGATCATTCTATTTTTTATAATGTAGATATCTGGAGCGAAAAGGCGGCAGATGTGATGAATGTTATAGTGTTTAAAGATGGTGTGCTAGTAGATGAAAAGAAAGTAGCTATTCCTTTTCCTAAAGATAATAAGATCTGTGTACGAAATGGAGAGATTCATATCATCACAGAAGTAGAGGACGGATGGCTTCATCGTCAGATAGATGAAAATGGAGAGGAAGTGAGAAGAAGATTATTAGAGTTTGATTTTCCTTTTGTACACGAAGCGCTGACCTTGTCATTTGATGAGAAATCATATTTATTATGTGAGGAGAATGGTGAGATAGGTATCGTAGAGATAGATGCAGATGGAGAAGGGATGTATGGTGACTTATTTAATATCGGTGATGAGTTCTTCGGTACTTGGCATCCACAACGCGTAAGTGATGATACTAATGCAGTACAATTCACGACTGAGTTTGGAAATGGATGGTTAGTGATTAAGAATGATGAGCTAGTAGAACTGTTCTATAACAAGAATAAAAAAGGATATCAAAACTTATTGACTAAGGAAGTGTTGTCTATTGATAATAATGATTTAGTATTGTCAGGAATAAGCCCTATCGCTGATGGTAAAATAGGATTAGTATTCTATCCTCGTAAACAACGCAAAGAGACTTATAATAAAGCTTTCGTATTACAACACGAGATATAGTTTAATTAAGAATTAAGAATTAAGAATTAAGAATTAAGAATTAAGAATTAAGAATTAAGAATTAA
>NZ_JBBPHJ010000015.1:0-101314 GCF_038039665.1 Myroides sp. C4067 | reverse complement strand
TACTGCTTAGAAGGCAGTTGCTCTATCCAGCTGAGCTATTGGACCATTTAATCTTTATAAAAGAGATTAAAAATTGTCAATTTTAGAAGGCGCATACCTTGGTTTTTTTGACGTGGCAAATATATTGCTTTTTATTTAAAAGTTCCAAGGTAAAATAGTACTTTTTTTTGTAAAAAAATCAATGGTTTGATATCAAGTGATTTATAATTGAAAAGAAATGCCTTTTTCTTTGATTTTTCTTGATTTTACAAGGAGTTTGAGGGATTTTTTTGTTTTAAGATTCATCGGTTTTCTCTAATTATCCTTTAGAGTTAGGTGTTTTCTTGGTTAGAATAGAATGAAGCATGCGCCATGTAAAGCAGTTGTTGTATCAGGTATTGAAGAAATTTTTTGTCAAAAAATAAAAATAGAATATAAAACCAAGACTATTGCTGTACAGTTATAGCAGTATGGGATGAGTTTTAATAGCGTTGAGTCCGTAGTGAGTCCGTTATGAGTCCGTAGTAAGTCCGTAGTGAGTCCGTTAAAACAGGCATTTAAACGGAGTCAGTATTGAGTCATGATATAGGCAGTACAGTTTTATTCAAAGGAAGATAGAAGTATGATAAAAGTGAGAGCCCAACCATTCGGTTGGGCTCTCACTTTATCTTATTATTGCTTTAAAATTGTTTCAAAGTTCTTGTCGAAGATATTGACAAATGGATCTATGATAGAACCATCTTTGTCTAGTAGCATGCAACGTTGGATTTTTGTGATGATCCACTGATCTTTCATTTGGTTAAAGTCATCAGATCTAAGTTCTATAATACCATTAGAAGGGTAGCGCTTTAATATACTTAACCACTCTCCATGTTCACCATCGATACAGATCGATATGATTTCTATATTTGGCATTTCAGCTTTTAATTCTGCAGCTATCTGGTGAGCTGCGTCAGCATGCGCTATTCCATTTTTTGTCCAGAAGAACATTAGAGTTCTCTTATTGATAATAGAATTAATAGATACCTTTTGATTTTTAGTATTCACTATAGGAACTTCAGGTAACTTCTTCTCATATTTAAGATTTTGAATTGCTTGTTGGATCTGGATGATCTCATTGTGTTGATTCTTATCTGTAGATAGTTCAAAGTATCGCTCTAAGAACTTATCATTATTATTTAAGTTCTGATCCTCTAATAAGTAGATAAATGCAATATTGTCTAAGATAGCATTTTTAACTTTATCATTTCTGATTAAGGTGTCTACTATATTAAGCTTATCGATATACTTATCAAACTTGTTGTCTGGTATAATGTTTTGTTCAGGCTCATTCACAATAGAGTTTAGCATTATAGCTAGGTATTTAGTGAATGAAGAGTATTTTAATAAACGTTCATCATTGAAGTTTATTTTTTTTCTAAAACTATAATAGTCCGCAGGGAGTTTATCTCTTACATCTTCATCTGTTCTAACATAGTGTGCAGTAGGATAGAGTTCTTTTAATGCGAAAAAATGTAAGTCAAGCTTTGCTTTTGCATACAGGTCAAAGTTGTCAGACCAGTTGATAATAGCTTTATTTCTTAGATAGTAAGTAGTTCTAGCTGCATGTACAGAGTCTATTCTTCGATTAAATTTCTCTGGAGATACATCGAATGCACTATATCCTTCACTCTCATCCATGATATTTCTGACCGTTAGATTCATTAAGAAATTATTCTTTTCGGCACCTCGTCCAGAGAATATAATAGAATGGTCAAAATCTCTTGAGTTAAGGCGTAGTGTCAGACTGTCATTTTTATCGAAGTAGATGTATTGAAACTCAGGATTGTGCTTATAGATATACATTCCTGGTGTTAATGAGTCGAATTTTTTATAAAACTTATTGTTTTCGTCTAGGAACAAAGTGTCTAGGACTTCATTGTCTTTGCAGAATAAAAGGTAATTAGAAGTAGGATTTATAATCTCACCCTGTATATAAGCACTATAATCTTTAGGATCAAATTTCTTTTGACAAGATGCAAGAAGGCTTATAAGTGGGATAAAAAGATATAATAAATTTGTATTAGGTAGTTTTTTCTGCATTAGCTAAATGACTATTTGTTCGAGAGATAATATAAGCAAATTTAAGTTTTACGGGTGTTTTATCTTGTTAATGATTGGTTAAAGTAGGTAGGTAGGGCGATAAGTTTTATTTATAGATGTTTCTAAATATAAAATTAGTAATTTTGTAGGCAATTTAAATTAAAAGATAATAATGTTAACAGTTTCGAATCTGTCAGTTCAGTTTGGTAAACGAATTTTATTTGACGAAGTTAATGTAACTTTTACTCAAGGTAACTGCTACGGTATTATCGGTGCTAACGGTGCTGGTAAATCTACATTCTTAAAAATATTATCGGGAGATTTCGACCCTACATCAGGTCATGTTTCTCTAGAACCAGGAAAACGTATGTCAGTTCTTAATCAGAACCACAATATGTTTGACGAATATACAGTTCTTGAAACTGTAATGATGGGTAATAAAGATTTGTATAATGTTAAGAAAGAGATGGATGAGCTTTACTTAAACTATACAGACGAAAATGCTGATCGTATCGGAGAGTTACAGATCCGTTTTGATGAAATGGATGGTTGGAATGCCGAGTCAGCTGCCGCTACGATGTTATCTAACTTAGGTATATCTGAAGATTTTCATTATACGCCTATGGCAGAGATGGATGCTAAGTTAAAGGTACGTGTATTATTAGCACAGGCTTTATTTGGTAACCCAGACGTATTGATTATGGATGAGCCTACCAACGACTTGGATTTTGAGACAATCGCTTGGTTAGAGAATTTCTTAGCTCATTATGAGAACACAGTATTAGTAGTATCTCACGACCGTCACTTCTTAGATGCTGTGTGTACGCACGTATCTGATATTGACTTCGGTAAGATTAACCATTACTCAGGTAACTATACATTCTGGTACGAATCAAGTCAATTAGCAGCTAAGCAAAGAGCTCAACAAAATAAGAAAGCTGAAGAGAAAAAAGCTGAATTAGAGGAGTTTATCCGTCGTTTTAGTGCGAACGTTGCGAAGTCAAAACAAGCAACTTCTCGTAAGAAGATGATCGACAAATTAAAATTAGATGATATTAAGCCATCTTCTAGAAGATACCCTGCTATTATATTTGATACAGATAGAGAGGCAGGAGATCAGATTTTAAATATCGAAGGATTATCTGCTTCTATAGATGGAGAGGTATTATTTAAAGATATCAATCTAAATATGGCTAAAGGAGATAAACTAGTAGTAATCTCTAAAGACTCACGTGCTACTACAGCGTTCTACGAAATCTTAAACGGTAAGAAAGAGGCTGATGCAGGTAAGTTTGAGTGGGGAATCACTACAACACAATCTTATTTGCCAGTAGAGAACCACGAGTTTTTTGACAATGACTTGACATTAGTAGACTGGTTACGTCAATGGGCGAAGACAGAAGAAGAAAGAGATGAAGTATATGTACGTGGATTCTTAGGTAAGATGATTTTCTCTGGAGAAGAGGCACTTAAGACAGGTCGTGTATTATCAGGAGGAGAGAAGGTGCGCTGTATGTTATCTCGTATGATGATGATGAGAGCTAACGTATTAATGTTAGACGAACCTACGAACCACTTAGATCTAGAGTCTATTACTGCATTCAATAATACATTGAAAAACTTTAAGGGAACGATCTTATTAACGACGCATGACCACGAGTTTGCACAGACTGTAGGTACACGTATTCTAGAGTTAACTCCTAATGGGGCTATCGATAGATATATGACGTTCGACGATTACTTAGATGATCCAAAAGTAAAAGAATTAAGAGCAAAAATGTATTCTTAATATATTTAAAATATAGAATAGGGCTATTTGTATTACAGATAGCCCTTTTTTTGTATAATAATTTATGTTTTGAGAAGAGTTATTCCTTATAATAAGATATTATATGTAAATTTTAAGAATTAATTATTATAGACTGCCATATGAAATGGTAAATTTGCTAATAACCTTGAAAAAGGGAAAACATAATAAAATAAAAGTAAGATGAAAAAGACATTAGTATTACTAAGTGCTGTTTTAGCATTAACGGCTGTAAGCTGTAAGACAGCAGGAGAAATTACTACTGTAACAGTAGAGAAAAAAGTAGATATGAGTAAAAAATTAGAAGGAGAATGGGTATTGAGCTCTATTACAACTCCAGCAACTTCTGGTAAAGATATGAGTACTCTTTTCTCAATGAAGAAACCAAGTTTAACTTTTGAAGTTAAGGATAAAAAAGTTTATGGAAATGATGGATGTAATAATATCCATGGAAGTTTTGAAGCTAAAGAAGGGAACGTTATCAAGCTAGGAGATAAGATGGCTTCTACGATGATGTTCTGTGAGGGAGTAGCAGATAGAGAGTTTATGAATGCACTAAATTCTGTAACTCATTATGACATTGTAGAGGATCAGTTAATTATGCGTTCTGGCGATATAGTAGTATTGACATTTACCAAAAAGTAAAAACTGAGTTTGAATATTGAATTTATAGGACTGATCTAAGGTATATATCTTTAGGTCAGTTTTTTTATGGCTATAGGGGAATGAAGATTTTTTTAATTTGTTTTTTATAATTGAAAGACAAAAAAAGGCAATATTTATCTAGTTAATATTTAAACTTTTATAAAAAGGCATAGAATTAGCGTGGTTACTGGTTTTGATTTACGCATTTAGCGACTTTTAAATTGAATAATTGTACTTAATGTTAGAATAAATTAGCATTATAATATGTTAATTTATGTGATTCTGTGGTGAAAAGTGAATTGTTGATGAAGTGGTTAATAATTATTTGTTATCATAGTGAATACTCTTACAAAAATATATAATTTTGTCGCCGTATGAAGGAATTGTGGGGACTTAGTACTTCATGCGATTTTATTCCCTTTCCTAATAAACGCGTTTGCTTTTGGCTAAGTATTGTATGAATAAAAGTCTATAAACGAAATGTTCTTTTGCGTTAATACATTACGGAAAGGGATCTTTTTTAATTATATATTTAAGTGTATTTTAATGTGTCTACTATCAATGATTTAAACATTATATTTTAAATAAGTTGAGTACCTCTTCATGAGGTTTTATTGTTTCTATAAAAGTAAATCCTAATCTTGTTAGCAGTTTAATAGAACTCTTGTTATCAGGAAGGGTTGTTGCATATAAAGTACTGTATTTAGCATCTTCTCTTATTATCTTGATGATAAAGCTTGTAGCTTCGTAGGCATATCCTAGCCCAATGTAAGTGGGTATGAAGGCAAAACCTATATCGTGAAACTCTAGGTAGTCTCGCTTAATCAGGGAGATTAATCCTATTGGTTTCCCATCCTCTTTTCTATTGACCACCCAGTATTGATACTGTGGATTATCTAATATACTCTGTATATACATCTGTGCATCCATTGCCGTATAGACATTTCTATTTCCTATATATTTAAGCCATCCAGGAGTATTGACTAATTCTATGATAAAGGAATTGTCAGCATGAGAGAGTGGAGATATCTGTAGTCTATCGGTACTATACATAAGCTAAATCAGTTAAGTGTAAGGCATAACTAAAATAAGATTATTTCTTTAATATAGACAGAGATAATTTGCGTTTAAAAGCTTTATTATTCGTATTTCATTATTTAATCTGATAGAAAGGAAAAACATTTATTAGATAACTTGTATATTCGTAAGTACTAATTGGAGGGATATGAAAATTTTAGTTATTGAAGACGAACAGGAGTTAAGAGATATCATCCGAGAATCCTTAGAAAAAGAGCTTTACTTGGTCGAGGTGGCTAGTAATTATAGGTTAGGGATAGAGAAGTTAGCAGGGTATGACTATGATTGTATCTTGTTAGATATTATGCTTCCCGATGGTAATGGAATAGACTTGTTACGTGAGATCAAATCGATGGGTAAAGCCGACTCGGTTATTATTATATCGGCTAAAGATTCTATAGATGATAAAGTATTAGGCTTAGAGTTAGGAGCAGATGATTATCTCACTAAACCTTTTCATCTATCGGAGCTATTAGCTCGAATAAAATCTGTGTTGAGAAGAAAGAATCAACAGGGGTTCCAGAGTGTAAAGTGGAATAATATAGAGGTTTTTATAGATGAGAGAACGGTAGTCGTGCAGGGAAGTACGATGTTGCTTAATAATAAAGAGTTTGAACTATTGTATTATTTTGTAGTGAATGCGAATCGGTTAGTGACTAAATCTTCTATTGCAGAGCATATATGGGGAGATAATATGGATGAGGCAGATAGTTACGATTTTGTGTACTCTCAGGTGAAGAACTTGCGCAAAAAACTAAAGAATCATCACGCGGAAGTAAATATTCAGTCTGTGTATGGAATGGGGTATAAATTAGTGAATGAATAGGGGATGAAGCTACATAATTATACACTTAGGTATTTATCCATTGGCATAGTGATAGTGCTTACTGTATGGGTGCTTATCTTCTATGCATTCATGACAGAAGAGGTCTATGATAATATAGATGATGGACTGAAAAACACTAAAAGTGAGATAGTCAAAAAAGCATATAATAATCCTAGTATCACTAGTATACAGTCATTCGGAGCAAGTGGATTCAGAATTACTCCATTAGCGCCAGGAGAATACTCTAGAAAGAATGTATTCACCACAGAAATGATCTATATGGATGTGGATGATAATGAGGAACCTGTGCGTATGCTCACCACTACTTTTGAAGATAAGAATGGAGATAATTTTTTGTTAGAGATACGTACCTCTACTATAGAAGCAGATGATTTATTAGGAGATTTTGGTATTGCCGTTGGAGCCTTGTACTTGATGTTGATTATCAGTATATTCTTGATTAACTATTTTATTTTAAGGAAAGTAGTGTGGGGTTCATTTTATAAATTACTAGGTAACCTGAAGAACTATACTATAGGTAAAGAGGTGGTGACGGAAGAGACGAAGACTCCTATCCGAGAATTTACAGATCTACAACTAGAGATTAATAAGATGATAAGACGTATAGAAAGTACTTTTGAGCAGCAAAAAGCCTTTGTGTCTAATGCAGCTCATGAATCTCAGACTCCTCTAGCTATTATGAGTAATAAGTTAGAATTAATGGCTGAAAAAGAAGAGTTGAATGAAGAACAGATGTTACAAATACAATCTATTCATCAGACGCTGAGAAGACTCATTAAGCTGAACAAATCCTTGTTGATGTTGGCTAAAATAGAGAATAATCAATTCGTTAATTATCAGGATGTTAATTTTAATGATATCATTAGAGAGATGATAGAAGACTTTGAAGAGTTCTTTGAGTATAAGGCGGTTAGTATAACGGTTAAAGAGGATGAGCAACCTTTTATAGTCAATATGGATAAAGGGCTTTCTATTACGCTAGTGCAGAATTTACTAAAGAACGCATTAACACATAATGTACAGGGAGGAGAGGTAGAGGTAGAGATCACAAATCATTACTTTAGAATTGGTAATACGAGTTTAATTCCTACTCCATTAGACGAGAACTTAATATACAATAGGTTCTTTAGAAGTACAACGAACGAACAATCTACAGGACTCGGGCTTGCTCTAGTACAGACTATTATAAAAGTAACAGATAATCTGTCTATCAAATATCATTTTGATAACAAGCATTATTTTACAGTATATCACACTGATTATGATTTGAAGTAATAAAGTGTTGTGAATTATAAAGGGGACAATCTATTAGGTTGTCCCTTTGTTTTTTTGCACTCAATCTATTTCTTTTTAAAAATGTAATTATTCCCAATTCTTTCCAGAATGTGTTCCTAAGTTTGTCATGTAAAACTAAAAAGAGAATTACTATGAAGAGTTTAAAAACATTGTTTGCAGGACTATTTATGTCAGTAGCTTTATTAGCTTCACAATCGACATTAGCGAAAGATGTAATCATCACTAAGAGTGAATTACCTCAGAAAGCAAGTAGTTTTATAGATACTTACTTTAAAGATAAAGAAGTGAGTAAGGTAGAGAAGGATACAGACTTCTTATCTGTGTCATATAAAGTGACATTTACAGATAATGTAGAGGTAGAGTTTGACAAATCTGGTGAATGGGATGAAGTAGATGGTAACACAACTACATTACCTACAGGCTTTATGCTTGCTCCAATCGTGACTTACGTTTCTGATCATTATAAAGGAGAGACGATTACTAAAATAGAGAAAGAAACTCGAAAATATGAAGTGAAATTAAGTAATGGAGTAGAATTAGAGTTTTCAAAAGATGGGAAGTTTAAAAGAATAGATCAATAAATAATTAAAAGAAAAAGAAAATGAAGAAAAGAAAAATTGCTTTAGCCTTAATGTTAGCTGTAGCGCTAGGATTCACAGCATGTAGTAGTGATGATAATGGAAATGACCACAAAGTAGAAAAAATCACAGAAGAGCAATTACCTGCTAATTCTAAGAGCTTTTTAAAGACAGTGTTTCCAAACTCATCTCTTAGACATGCTACTAAAGTAACTACTCCTAATTATTATGGTTCTCTATACACTACACGATTAGACAATAGAGTAGAAATAGATTTTGATAAAGCAGGAAATTGGACAGAGGTAGAAATGGAAGATGACTCTGCTATACCAGTTGAGTTTTTAAAGAGTGAAGTGCCTCATATCTATGACTATATAGTTAAGAATTATAAAGGATTCTCTATTACTGAGATAGATAGAGACATGAAAAGAGGTTATGAAGTAAAGCTTAGTTCAGGTTTAGAGTTGATTTTTAATACTAAACAAGAGTTTGTAGGTGTTGACTTAGATTTAGATAGAGATGAGGAGTTAATCGTAGGTACAGATTTACCACAGAAAGCACAAGATTTCTTAAAAACTCATTTTACAGGAGTAGAGCTTGTCTTAGTGAAGAAAGAACTAGATAGAGCAGGAGATGAGTATAAAGTATATTTAGCGAATGGTGTAAAGGTAGAATTTACTGCTACAGGGGAGTGGAAAGAGATAGAAACGAAGAGAAATGTAGCGATCCCATCTGCGATTATACCTAGTGCTATGAATACTTATATAGTGAATAATTATAATAAATTTCATATTGAAAGTATAGAGAAAGAGCACAATACTTATCAAGTAGAATTAGTAAACGGAGCACAAGAAATAGAGTTAGTATTCGATTTAGAAGGAAATTTCTTACGAATAGACAACTAATTGATACAGTAATACAGAAAGAGCTACCTTGAAGTAGCTCTTTTTTATTTTCCAGAAAGTAAGGTCTCTTTTAAAAGTAATGCTTGACTCCTAGTTTTTACATCTAGCTTTGTATAGGCATTGCTTACATGATGCTTGGTTGTACTAAGAGATATAGAGAGTTTTTCTGCGATTTCTTGGTTGGACAGACCATCCCATATCCCCATAATAACGTCTATTTCTCGATCAGTACATAGATACTTTTCTTTTAAGACATCTTGAATCGATTGTTCTTTGAAAGGACTTTTTTCTGTGTAATGATTTGGTATTTTTTCTTTATGTTCTAAATCTTTGTGTGCTTTTTGTGATTGATTAGCCTTAAGGGATTCTAATTCATTTTTAAGAGATTCATGATCTGCTTTAAGCTTCTTTGCTTTGATCCATAAGGAATAACTTGCTAAAGTAAATGCGATACTATAGATTATACGAATCTTATCCTTATCTACAAATGAGAGATAGTAATTACCTGGAAATATAGAAAGATAATACGTCATCGAGGTCAATGCGATTACACTAAATGAATAAGTAATAAAACGAACAGACATATCCTCTTTATAATACTTTAAGACAAGTGCTAAAGTGATTATAGTTGATACTAGCGTACTACATACTATGATGATGAAGTACAGTGAATTATTAGTTTGATAAAGTACTATGCCTAATACAATATACAATAGCACTTGGAAGGAGTAAAAATATTTCAGTTTTGATGGTAATCTCTGTATATCTAAAAAGTAGTATATAAATAATGAGAAAATCAGACAGCTAATAGGTATAGATATTGCTAATATCAGTAACTCATTACACTGTTTGTTATATAAAAAATAGAGTAACCCATCTTCTACTAAATAAATAATAAAGACAGATACGATATATATACAATAAATAAGGATAACTTTCTCTTTAAATAGTGAATATAAGCCAAAGGTTAGCGCTATAGAAAGTAAAAATAAACTATAAAAAACCTCTATTTTGATCATTGTATTAAGCATAATACTTCTATACTCTGCACGCTCAACAAGTATAAAATTCCCATAATGAACATAAGAAGATTTTGACTTAAAATATATTGTGTTATGACCAGTGATAAAATGGTTCTCTTGATATTGCGGACTTATTTTTCCACCTTCTAAGTCAGTATTTATGGTTGTTTTTTCCCATAGGCCATTCTGTTTCGCATAAATATTATAATTATTTACGTGAATGGTAGGAAATTGTAATATAAGTGGTTTGTTTAATAAATCTTGAGGGATAGTTATTTTTAACCAAGTGTTTCCTTCTTTATCCTTAGAATACTGTGTAGTTGAGTCATGATCTAGTGCCTCGAATTTTAAGTGGTTTACTATAAAATTAAATTGCTCATTGTTAGTTTGGCTTAAACAATAAGTCGTAGGTGTGAATAGTAGTAAAATTAGTAATATCTGTAATATATTCTTTCTTTTACAACTGTGTAAGGCATTCATGTTTTGTTAGTCAGTGATTTAAGGGGCAAAAATAGTTATTTTTCAAGAATAAAAGTTCACGTCTTGAAGTTTTATGGCAAAGTGAGTTTTTTTTTGAGTAAATCTATCAGATTTGTCTTTTTTTCTAAAAAAAAAGATATAGTACTTTAGTACTACAACTATGTTATATTGTTTATTATTAATGTGTTAAATGGTGTTTTTTAGAGATAATTTGGTACTTTAGTATGAAGTGATTATTAGAACCTTTTCCTATATTTGTAATTCAAAACAACAAATTTTTAATTCGGAAAGCTTTACATTTAGCTAGCTCAGTGTAGAGTATTTTGCAAAGATTTTTTCTGAGCAATTGTATTTTCCCCACCTGCAGCACAATCAATTCTTTTCCCTAAGAATTTGTGCTGCAGTCTTTTTTTACCCTCTTTAATGAAAAGGTATATTGGTTAGTGATTGTAGAGAAAATGTTCTAAATACAGGAGTGATTTTTTTGTGATTACTTAGCCAGATACTCTACCTATATTAGCCCTTCCCTAAAAAATATAGCTGTTTTACGGAATTCCTTATTTAAAAAGAGGTAGGACTATTTATCTTTGTGATTGAAGAATCAAAATCAATTGTGGCATTCTGTAGAAAAAAGGTACACTATATGAATAATGTGCTACGTTAAATATTTTGTTATTCTATCATTTTTATAATGTTAGAACTATTTTCTATAAAAAAAACAATATTTAAATTGTTTTAGAATTGTAATATTTGATATTTTTTAATCTTGATTTAACATAAATAGAATATAATTAGTAAATTTGTATCCTAATTTAGGAAAATAAAAAAGGGTACAAGATATAATCTAGTTTATAAATGGTTAATAAATTGTTTTATTACTGTTTAAAAACTAGGCAAAAAAGATAAGTATGAAAATTGGAATAACTTTTAGTGCATTTGACTTATTGCACGCAGGGCATGTGAAGATGTTAGAAGATGCAAAACGTCAATGTGATTTTTTAATTGTAGGATTACAAACTGATCCTACTTTAGATAGACCAGAGAAAAATAAACCAACTCAGTCTGTAGTTGAAAGATATATTCAACTAAAGGGATGTAAGTTTGTTGACGAGATCGTTCCTTATGCTACAGAGCAGGATTTAGAAGATATCTTAAGATCATTTAAGATAGATGTTCGTATTTTAGGTGATGAGTATCAAGATAAGAATTTTACAGGACGTAAATACTGTGAAGAAAAAGGAATAGAGCTTTACTTTAACAGTAGAGATCACCGTTTCTCTAGTAGCTTATTGAGAAAAGAAGTTGCAGAAAAAGAAAACAGTAAACTAGTGAAGATAGGATAACACTATCCAACTATAAGTTATAAAAAGCACAATTGTTAATTCAGTTGTGCTTTCTTTTTTTAATAATGTGGTAAATTTTTTTAAACGTTGTTTTATTTGAATCAGTTTCTAGATTTAACTATAAAAAATACATTATTTAACACGTTGGCTTGTGTTTTTTTTGTAATTTGCTATTAACTAATAACGACAATAACTTTTGTTTTGATATGAAATAAGAGTTGTCAATTAAAAAGAAAAAGAAATGAAAAAAGTTTTAAGTTTAATCGTTGTATTTTTTGGTTTAATGACTGTAACTATGGCACAGACAATCACAAGAACAGATGTATCTATTTTCCCTGCTCCAGAGAAAGGATATAAGCAAGTAGTAATTGAAGTACCTCACTCTTCTAAAGATGATAGTAAGAAGATCGAGTTTACAGTAGGTAAAATGATGGAGGTAGATGGATGTAATCATTTTAACTTGATGGGGACATTAGAAGAGAAAGATCTTCAAGGTTGGGGATATAGCTATTTTGTATTCACAACAAAAGGAGATGTGGCTTCTACGATGATGGGATGCCCTGATGCAGCTAAGAGAAACTTATTTGTAAGTGGACAACCTCATTTAACACGTTACAATGGTAAATTACCTATCGTAGTATACGTTCCAGAAGAATATGAAGTAAGATTTAAAATTTACACTACTGATGGTGATGAGTACCAAGCAAGTGAAGTAAGAAGAAAAAAATAAAACTAATATAAGAGAGGGAACACCTCTCTTCTAGAAGAATACAAAAGAATAAAGCCTCTTAAGTAATTTTAAGAGGCTTTCTTTGTAGAATTATTATGGTGGTGTTAATGATAACCTTTGGCAATATCTTCTAAGAAGATTTTAAATGAAGTAGCTCCAGAACCAGATAAGAACCAAGCATCTGGATCTAGATAGATAACTTTATTTTGTTTATAAGCAGTTACTTTTTCTAGTAGTGCATTAGTTATTTGAGTAGGTTTATCTGTGTTTTGTACGATGGCGTTTCTATCTATAATAAATAAGATATCAGGATTGTGTTCTAAGATAAACTCACTATTAATCATTTGTCCATGATTATTGGCAATCTCCGTAGTGATATTGGTTGCACTTCTTACACCGAAGTCTTTAAATATAAATCCATAACGCGTATTCTCGTCGAATAAGCGGAAGTTCCCTTCCGAGTGAATGATTACCATTGCTTTAGCTTCACTTTTAGCAATAAGGGCTTTTAAATCACTTAAACGAGTGTCTAAATCCTTTGATAACGCTTCTGCTTTTGATTCTACTTGATATATTTTGCCAAGTAGAAGAATATTGTCCTGTATATACTTTAGATAGTTATCTCCTTTATTAGGGATGCCTAACATTAAGGTAGGCGCTATTTTTACCATTTCATCATAATCTGCAGGGAAGGCATTATCCATGAATACAAGGTCTGGACTTAGATTAGCTACAGCGTCAAAATTAGGTTTAAATACAGCACCTAAATCTACGATACTCTTATCCTTTTCAAGATGTGATAAATACTTAGGAGTGAACTCTTTTGCCATTCCTTGAAACGGAATTTGCAATTCGTTCATATTCTCCATAATACCTCTTTCTAAGACTGCTACAGTTTTGGGTTGTATAGGTACTTGTACCGTTGTTCCATTGTTTTCTACTTCTATAAAATTAGAAGTTTCTGTTTCTTTTTGACTTTCTTTACAGCCTGTGATGGTTAGGGCTAGTAAAGCAAAAGTTATCAATTGCTTTCTCATAACGATTACTATTTTTTAGATTTTGATTTTTTGTTTCGGCGTCCCCACCATACTAAGAATCCAGTGATAGGAAGACTAGTTGCAATAATACCAGCTATAAACGTAGAGAACTTACCTAGCTGTCCCCACCATTGCCCCATGTGTATTTGCCAGACTAGATTGTCTACCTTATCGTAGATCTTTTGTTCTTTGCTATCATTGACCATTTCTCCACTGAATTTGTCAAAGTAAATAGCTTCTTTTCCTTCTTCACTTTTTAGACCAGCATTTGTTCCTAAAAAGAAAGGGTATATGCTTACATTGTCATAATTATAAGTCCAGATTCTGATGATTGCTTTATCTGGGTGTAAGTCAAATGCTTTTTGGATTAAAACATTCGTATCATAGAACGCAAAATCTTTAGTCGCTTCATGGTCTCTAGGATAATCTTGTAAGGTATAGAACCACATTTTACCTTCCCCTCCGAATAGACTTACAGTTCCTTTCATTAAAGGGCTAAAGAAGATAAGTAAACCCGTCATTCCAAGTAGAAAGCAAATAATAGCACTATAGAAACCAAATACATTGTGTAGATCGTAATTTAGACGTTTAAACTTAGCTTTCCATTTAATCTTAAAACTACTATCTCTAGTCGCTTTTGTCCATTTTTTAGGCCACCAAAGGACTAATCCGGTCAAAGTACTTAACACAAATATGATAGTAGAGATAGCGACTATCCAACCTCCTGTTTTACCCATTAACAGATTAGAGTGAAGTTGAGCCATAACATAGAAGAAACCGATAGAGCGATCCTGTTTTAGTACCTCCCCAGTATATGGGTTAATGTAGATAAAACTTAGCTTTCGATCCTTTAGATCAACCGAATTAATAACCCAGCTTTTAGAAGGATCTTTATCTACTACAATATAGGAAAAGCTATGACCAGGGAATTTCTCTTTGTGTAAGGCTGTAATCTCATCTATTTTTAGTGGAGTTCCTTTAGGTTCTACATAGCGAGCTTCCTTTCCTGCAGACCACTGCATGATTTCATCTCCATATACAATGATAGTCCCTGTAAGAGAGACAAATACTAATATAATACCAGCCACAATGCTAGGCCATAAATGTAACCAAGCAATGATTTTGGAGAAAGTTGATTTACCTTTTTTCTTCATGAGATAAGTAGACTTATAGTGATAGTGGGGAGTTACCTATAAAGTAAAACGGCTATAACTATGTTGTTTAAAAGTTATTTAGATTTAATTCAAATTGTTGTGATGCGAAAATAGTAGTAAATTTGCCTTATCATCTACGCAAAAAGTATTAATAAATCTACGAGTTATGAGTCTTTTATATCAGCAATATCAAGAGGTATTGAAGAATATTCCAAACCGCATTGAGTGGGGGAATGGTGAACAATACAAAGAGAGATATGGGCAGTTTACCTTTAAAGGAATTCCTATTAAGCAGAAGTTTATTGATCATCCCTATTTTATTATCTCATATGGAGAGTGGAGTGTACCTACTCCTGTAGATGTCGCTGTTATTAACGAAAAGAGTACTTTTAAACTCATGTTAGAGTTAGAGGGGTATTCCTGTTATTCTACAGCAAGAGAGACGATAGAGGTTCCGCAGGATTGCTTTAATTTGCTTTATGTACCTCGTGTAAATGGGCATTTGAAGTATAAAACAAATAGAAAGGTAGTGGAGGTTCTTTTTGATGAAGACTATTTCGCACAACTAGTTGAGACTAAAATACCTGCTTTGGCTTCTTTTTTAAATTTAGTTAAACAAGGAAAGACGACTACACTATTTGCAAAAGCGAAAACAATCCCTGTAGAGATACATCAGTTATTATTGAATATTTTACAGAGTGATGTTCATCCAGATTTGAAACAAGTTTATTTAGAAACTAAAGTCACAGAACTCTTATTGTTAAGTGTCCAAGAGTCTTTAGAGAGGAAGGTAGCTCCAATAGAAGAAATAAAATCTATGAATGATGCTGATAAATTATTGCATATTAAAACTTGGATAGACAATCATTTCTTGCAAGACATTACCTTCTCTATGTTGAGCCAGAGATTCTATATCAATGAATATAAACTGAAGAAGTATTTTAAAAAATACTATGATTCTTCTTTGATTAGATATGTAAGAGATTTGCGTTTTGAGTATGCGTATCAGTTATTATCGTCACAGAAATTCTCAGTCAACAAAGTTGCTGAATTACTTCACTATGAGTATCCTCAACATTTTGCTATTGCATTTAAAAAGAAGTATGGCGTTCCTCCTAGTACTTTAATTCACAGAAAATAGGAGTGAAGAAATAGGGTGTTGTCCTAATTAAATATTAATTAACGAATATTATTTAGAGTTGATTTAAATTAGGGAAGTCTTTTTAAGTACCTTTGTCACTTTCAATCAGTAGAATAGTAATAATTCTTTAGTATGGTATCATGGTTAAAGAGACATTGATAAATGTAGGAGAGCGGTATGCTAGTCATGGCATAAAAGGGAATATACAGTTGTTAGATATGGAAGAGTTACATATTGATCACGTTTCTTTACAGCATAAAACTAGACAACAGAAAGAAGTGCTAAGAGATCAGAAGCACATTGAGCTTTTCTTTTTGTTTCAAGGAGAACACTTTTACCAATCCAATAAAAAACAATGCGTCAATACTTCTACAGGACGTTTTAGTTTTTTTCATCTACCTTATATTGATGGCTCCCTTGCTTTTAACCCTGTTGAAGAAAACTACAGTGCTATAGGCATAGAACTAACATTGCCTTATTTAGAGCGTATGTTTAATGGAGATCTAGAGTTGTTAGGAGACTTTGGTAAATCTTTGTACAGTGAGAGAGAAAGTGCTTTTTCTTCTAACTTAATGATTGTTCCAGAGATGAAGAAGTTACTGTATGACTTAGTCAATAATTCTTATGATGGTATGATGAAGAAGATTTATATGGAGACCAAGATTGTAGAGCTCCTTCTTTTAGTGATTAAGTATAGTGGAGATTATAAATATGAGATGGTAAGTGGTTCACTGACGAGGAGTGATGTTGATAAGCTATATTATGTCAGAGAGTTAGTGAGTAATAATCTTCAGAATCCATATTCTTTAAGAGAGCTTTCTAGATTAGCAGGAATTAATGAGTTTAAACTAAAAAGAGGGTTTAAAGAACTGTTCTCTACGACCATTTTTAATCATCTCTATGATGAGCGTATGGAGTTGGGACAGAAGCTATTGATAGAACAAGACTTGTCTATTGCAGATATCGCTCAACAAGTTGGGTATAAGAATCCAACCCATTTTACAGCTGCTTTTAAGCGAAAGTTTAATGAGTTGCCTAAAGATGTAAAGAGTGGTAATTTTGTTCAGTTTTAAGAATTAAGAGCCAATCCCTTTTTAGCTAAAAATAAACAGTGCAGAAGGAGGAAATATCAAAAGTAAGGTGATTGCTTTTAGTATTGTTCTACACTGTTTGAAGTAGCTAGTAATTGGGGTTACTAACCGAATTTTTTACTTCCAGCTACGCATAGAATAACGCCTACAGTTACTGCAATCATAGCCGTGCTTACCTGTTCGTTTAAAAGACTTGCCGCAAGTGCTAGACCAAAGAAAGGCTGTAATAACTGTAGTTGTCCTACAGAAGCAATACCTCCTTGTGCTAATCCTTTATACCAGAATACGAACCCCACAAACATACTAAATATTCCTAGATATGACACGCCTATCCATGCTTCTGTGCTTATTAGAGAAGGTACTTCAGGAGCTGTGATTAACATAATCGGTATAGATACAGGAAGAGATAATACGACTGCCCAAGAGATTACTTGCCATCCGCCAAGAGATTTAGATAGTTTAGCTCCTTCAGCATAACTTAGTCCACATAATAAGATAGCGATAAGCATTAATATATCGCCTATAGGAGAACTTGTAACCCCTTGTAGAAAGGCAAACCCCACTACTAATAGACATCCAAGTATCGAGAATAACCAGAAGATAGACTTTGGTTTTTCTCCACCTCTCCATACCGCAAATACAGCAGTACACATCGGTAATGTCCCTAAGAACACTAGTGAATGTGCTGAGGTGATATATTGTAACGCTAATGCGGATAATAAAGGAAATCCAATAACTCCGCCTATAGCGACTATAAATAAAGGCAATAATTGTTTTTTAGTAGGTCTTTTTTCTTTAAAGACAAGTAGACATAACAGCGCTAATATACCAGCAATACCTGCTCTAGCTGCTGTTACAAATATTGGGTCTAATTCTAGTACAGCTACTTTAGTAGCAGGCATAGAACCACTGAATAGTAGTACTCCTATGAATCCATTGATCCAACCACTTGTTGAAGTTTGTTGTGCTGAATCAATTACACTAGTTTGTTTCATTTTCTTGATGTTTTATTTTTTAACAAAAATATACTGTATTAGTATGTAGTACAGTATCAATTTTGTAATTTTGAAAGGACACAGTTGAGATTGTTATGGAACAGAATTATTTGTATTTGAATATAGCAGATGCTATTGCTAGTCAGATTAGAGCAGGCGTACTAAGAGAAGGAGACAGACTTCCTTCTGTAAGAATGTTGTGCACAGAACATCAAATTAGTATGAATACAGCCAAACGAGTGTATTTAGAACTAGAGACACAGGCATTAATAGAATCTAAGCCTCAGTCAGGATATTTTGTAAGTAACCTATCTTATACGGATATTCCTTTGCCTCAGCCGAGTAACCCTATCTTTTTAGCAAATAATAAGGAACCTAAGGAGATTATTCGCAAGGTATATTCTAATATGGGAAATAGAAAGCTGACCTTATTCTCGTATAGTACACTATATGATGAGTTTTTGCCTTTGGCCAAAATGAAGAAAGAGATTATAGCAGCCTCTAGGTCGTTAGTAGATGGAGGGATAGAATATGATTCTGTACAGGGCAATCTAAATTTGAGGAGAATGATTGCACAGCGTTCTATCACTTGGGGAGGTAGTCTTAAAGAAGAAGATATTATTACGACTAATGGAAGCATGAGCGCTATTTCGTTGTGTTTATTAGCATTAGGCAAACCTGGAGACACCATTGCAATAGAAAGTCCTTGCTACCCAGGTATCTTTCAGCTAGCTATTGATTTAGGATTTAAGGTGATTGAGTTACCCACAGATCCAGTTTCTGGTATTGATGTGCAGTCTCTTAGAGATGCAGTAGAGCATATCGATATGTGTCTATTGATTTCTAATTATAATACCCCATTAGGTAGTTGTATGCCTGATGAGAATAAGAAGGAAATAGTAGAACTCTTAGAGAAACACGATATCCCATTGATAGAGGATGATGTCTATGGAGATATGTATTTTGGTAATCAGCGTCCTAAATGTTGTAAAGCGTTTGATAAGACAGGTAATGTGATCTGGTGTAGTTCTGTATCTAAGACCTTGACTCCTGGCTATCGCGTAGGGTGGGTGTCACCTGGTAAGTATAAGAATAAGATCATGCACCAAAAGTTAGTACATCTAATCTCTACACCTCCTTTAATGCAAGAAGCTGTAGCAAGTTTTATGCGCTCAGGTAATTATGATAAGCACCTGCGAAAACTTAGAAAAGACATCTATAGCAATTATCAGAAATACTTGAATACCATTATTACTAGTTTTCCATTGGGTACTAAGGTTAATCGTCCTCAAGGTGGGTTATCACTATGGATTGAGTTTGATCCTTCTATTGAGGCGATGGATTTATATGACTTAGCTATTGCGGAGGGCATTAGTATAGCACCAGGTAGAATGTTTACGGTACAAGAACAATTCGAGAACTGTATCCGACTGTGCATAGGCCTGCCTTGGTCAGAGAATGTTGAAGCTAAACTTAAAAGAGTAGGAGAGTTGAGTAAACAATTATTGAGGAAATAAGAAGACTTTCTAGTTTTACAATTTAAGTAATTTTATTTTTTTGAATATAAATATATGTAATTGTTTGTTAAAATAAATAAATATCGTTTTGTGATGAAATATTTTTTGATTTTATTCGTTTTAATTAAATAAAACTCAAAAACTTTATTTCACAATTATGAAATTATACTCTTTAACTGAATTGAACGATGTTTTAAATGGCGTTGTTGTAGGAAGTACATTAAGACAGATTAGTACAGCTGAGCAGTTGGAAAAAGCCAAAGAATGTCAAGTCTCATTTATAGGTAATAAAAAGTACGAACGCTTATGGGGGGAATCAAAAGCCCCTATTGCTATTGTAAATAAAGATATTTCTATTCTACCAGGTATAGATAGGGCGTTTATTAAAGTAGATAATGTTGATTTAGCATTAGCGAAGTTACTTACACTATTTGCGCCTAAGATGCCTGTTTTTAAAGAAGATATTCACCCTAATGCTACGATAGATAGCACAGCAATAATAGGTGAAGGAGCTAAAATAGCAGCTGGTTGTGTAATCGGTGAAAATGTAATAATCGGAAAAAATGTAAAGATGTATCCTAATGTCACTGTATTAGATGACAGTACGATTGGTGATAATACGATATTGTGGTCTGGTGTCATTGTGCGTGAGCGCAGTCATATCGGACATAACTGTATTTTACATCCTAACGCAGTGATTGGAGCTGATGGATTTGGTTTCTGTCCGTCTCCTGAGTTAGGGTTAGTGAAGATACCTCAGATCGGTAATGTAGTTATCGGTAATTATGTTGAGATAGGAGCGAATTCATGTGTAGATAGAGGAAAGTTTAGCGCTACCATTATTGGAGATGGTTGTAAGATTGACAATCTTGTTCAGATAGGACATAATTGTGAGTTAGGAAAATTCTGTATCATGGCTGGTAATAGTGGTTTAGCAGGTTCAGTTACACTAAAAGACTTTGTGGTGATAGGAGGTAGTGCTTCTATTAAAGATCACGTTACTATCGGGCAGGGTGCTGTAGTAGGAGCTGGATCAGGAGTGACTGGAGATGTAGAAGCAGGTAAGACAGTATTAGGTTACCCTGCTCAAGAAGCAAAAACAACGTTGAGACAATGGGCTGCACTAAAGCAATTGGTAACCAATAGAACAAAGAACTAATCTTTTAACCCAAAATACGCAATAGACATATAAACGAAAAGTAATTATACGAAATAGGTCTGAATTAGTGACAAAAGTATACACTAGTATGGTTTTAGAGCTAATGAAAAAGCTATGAAGTAGAATGGTTTTGCAGTATTTAGGTTTAATAATAATCTATAAGCGACTAACTGATAAGGGTTAGTCGCTTTTTTTATATACCTCTATTTGTGATGATTCATTTATTAATCTTGATAGATTCTATTGATATACTGTAAGGCATTCGTAGCTTCTTCTACATTTACTTTTAGGACAAGTCGTTTACCTAGTTCTATTTGTAGTTCTTGAAAGAAAGTAGTCATGGTGTGAAAGGCTTCCCATGTATTTTGAATATTAGCATTGCTATAGGTTCTTAATACCTTGTTATAGTCTTCATCGCTTAAGTAGTTCTTAATGAATTTACCTGATTTGCCTATAGAAACGCTAAAATGGTGTTCACTCCCTATTTTCCAAGCTAGTAATTGTAAGAACATAGGACGGACGACAGACTCCATCATATCTTTTGCATATACTCTTTCTTCTCTAGCCAGTCCCTTAGCGACATTAGTAGAACACCACCAAAACTCATTACACACTTCTGTAAACTCCCGTTGAGTAGGGCGTTGTACATGATAGTCAATATCAGAAGACTCGGGTATGTCTTTAAATATTCCATCTTTGTCTAGCCATACGATAGAGAGACTGTCTTTTTTATACTGCTTTAATTGATCTACTGGGAATAGGGTAAGGTCTAATCTACTACCATCTTCATAAATCATTAAGTAAGCATACGAAATAGAAGGAATACCCTCTTCGTTACCTAAGTGCATATCATCTGGTAATTGTTGTATGGCAGGCTGTCCAAAAGTTTTGTAGACAATACCTTCTTTCTTGATACTTTCTATATCAGTCACCATATAGATGATATCATAATCTTGGTACTGATCAGGAGTAACCATCGGGTTAGCCCTTGAACCATTGAGAATAACAGCTCTAATGCGGTCATCTTGTTTGGCTAATTGAAGGATCTCTGTTTGTAATGGTGAAGCCATATAGGTGTTTTTAAGACGAATAAGCAAGATAATTAAATTAAAATGATTCACAGTGGTGTTTTTAGGAGTAGAATAAAGTTTTTTAATAGTCTAGCATTGCCACTCAAATAAAATGCTATTACTCAACAATTAGAAAATCCATAGATAAGGACGTATATCTCACTTGATCTGCATAGCCATTAAGGAGAAAGTTCTACATTAGGAAGAGGTACTACGAGGTAGTAAATGCCTGTGTGCAGCTCTAATTGAAGATAGTTACTGCTCGTTTTTATTCTTCAAAAACAGCAGTGGTCGCATAGTTATCGCATAGTGATGGCATACTGCTCGCATATTTTTGCCCGTTTTTTATGCGATCACTATGGAATCAAACTACGATTAGTATATCATCATAGCTATACACAGGGTATCAGGGGGATAAGTCAACGAATTCTAATGCTGAGTTCTGAAGTACAAGAAGTGTTGTCTTCCTTTTTAATGAATCTAAATAATACTCCTTCTTGCGTCTTTTATATTCCTTTTAGCGTCAGTACTCAGGCAAAGGGATGCCTACTTTTGCCCTATCAATAAGAGAGATAGTCTTCCACAGAGCTATTCTATAAGAGAGATCAAGATGAAAATACCATACCTTACTTTATCCTTAATCGCTGTTTTATCATTTAATTCTATATCTGTTTTTGCACAGCAAGATACTTTACAAAATACGGGGTTAAATGAAGTGATTATTCAGAGAGAGACCAAAGCCGAAAAAGAAAGTCGTCAACCTATACGTGCTACTGTACTTGATGTAAAAGCGATGAAACAACAGCCGTCTAGTGTGATTGAGCTGATGAACAGAACAGTAGGTGTACGAGTGAGACAAACAGGGGGATTAGGTAATGCTACTAATTTGATGCTAAACGGTTTTGAAGGAAAGGCGATAAAGTATTTTAAGGATGGGGTTCCGATGGATTATTTAGGGAATGCCTTTAGTTATTCTATTGTACCGCCTACGATGATTGATCGCATTGAGATCTATAAAGGGGTGGTACCTGTAGCCTTAGGGGCAGATGCATTAGGAGGAGCAGTTAATATCGTAACGAAAGAGCCTGAAAGTAATCAATCTGTAGATGTATCTTATCAGATAGGTTCTTATAACACTCATAGAGGTACCGTAAACGCTTATTTTCAAGATAAAAAGACAGGCTTATTCGGAGGAGTAAATGCTTTTATTAATTACTCTGATAACAATTATAAGGTCAATGTGCCTTACACTGATTCAGAAACGGCACAGGTAAGTAGAGAAAAACACAAACTGTTTCACAACCGTTTCTCTAATGGATTTGTAGAAGGGTTTGTGGGAGTGAAGAACAAGACTTGGGCAGATGAATTGCGTTTGACTGTAAGTAGCTTTTACATTAATAAACAGCACAATTACGGGATGACGATGAACTATCCATTCGGAGGAGTGACGAGTAATATGAATTCTGTAGTGCCAACACTTCGCTATCGCAAGGCTTTTTTAGATAAAGACTTGAAGTTAGATCAATTCCTTGTCTATAATACACTGCATTCTAGTTATACAGATACGATTAAAGGGTTTTACGACTGGAGAGGGAAGTTCACTCCAGTACCTAGTAAAAATGGAGAAGCGACTACTAGTGGAAGCATCAAAAAGTTACGTTATTATAACTTCGTATCTCGTACTAATCTATCTTACCGATTAGACAATGGATTTATAGAGTTAAACTCTGTTTACAATACCTCTACTCGTCGTGGTTCTGACCCTAACGGAGAGACATTTCCTTTCTCTAAGATAGATATGTTACAGCGTTCTGTAGTATTCCAAAAGTGGATTACAGGGCTAAACTGGAGGTTATACGCCTTAGATGATCGTCTGACGAATGACTTATCGGCGAAGTATTACTATTTGCGTACAGAAGGGTATGAGAGTGCGCATGGAGACACTTCGATGGAGCAGAAAAGATCTAAAACAAAAGGGAACTGGGGTGTATCAGAGTCGTTAAAATATCAGATTAACGATCGTATGTATGCTAGATTCTCAGGAGAAGTAGCCGTACGTCTACCAGAGCAAGAAGAGTTCTTCGGAGATGGAACATTCACGCGTACTAATTTTGCTTTAAAACCAGAAAAGAGTTGGAACTATAATCTAGGATTTAACTATAATAATCAAACGAACTTCATGACAGAGGTCAATGTGTTCTACAGAAGAACACATGATATGATCATGCTGTTAAACACGGGTATTTTTGGTAGTTACGAGAACATAGAAAAGATAAAAGGAGTTGGAGTAGAGGTAGATGCAGCATATTCTCCATTAAAGTGGTTGAGACTGTCTGGTAACGTGACATATCAAGACTTTAGATTATATGATAAAGAAGACAAGACGTATGAGGGTTCTCGTCTGAGAAATACACCTTATTTCTTTGCTAATCTTGGTCTGCGTACTTCACATGACAATGTATTCAAGGCAGGAGACAAGTTCTCGTTCTATTACAACTACAGTTTTGTAAAGGCTTATTACCTAGACTTTATTCCTAAAGAATTTGAACCTAGTGGTTTCTTAGGATTATGGGGAAAAGCACAAGTTAATGCAGAGGCTTACGTGATCCCTGATCAGAATTTACATTCTACAGGAGTGGTGTGGAGTTATTCACCTAAACTGTCTTTCGGTTTAGAAGCTAAGAACTTGTTTAACAGTGAAATATTTGACAATTACAAAATACAAAATGAAGGATTTAGTCTTCATTTTAAAGTGAATATGTCTCTTTAGGAGAGGAACAATTTAGAAATACAGAAACTTATCATTAAAACACAATAAATTTATTAAAATGAAAAAAAGCATTTTTAGTACTAAAACGATAGGAGCATTAGCAATGGCAGGGTTATTTGCTTTTGCATCATGTTCATCAGATGATAACTCAAGTTCAGAGCCAACTAAACCAGTTGAGCAAACGAAGACATCTTATGCGCTATTAACAGCTACATTAGGAGTACAGCCATTCGTAGGATACTTATCTAACTATGATAAAATGCCTGAAGGAGATTTAGACAATATCCATAAAGGTTCATTACAGATAAAAGGGAATGGAATGAAAGCGTATGGAGAATGGGTATTCCAACGTCTTCAATTAGGACGCGTTTCTTCTCCTGATGACGGTATCTTGAGATATTCTATTAACGCAGATGGTTCTTTATCAGAGACAGGTAGAATCACAGGAATGTCTTCTAACTTTTATGTACATGATAAAACGACTGGATATTATGCTGATATAGGAAGAGGATTGTTAAAGATACAAGTATTCAATCCTTCTACGATGCAGCGTACAGGAGAAATAGACCTTTCTGTAGTAGAAGATAAAAAAGCAGAATACCAAGCTGTGGGATCTCGCTTTATCGCGTCTAAAGATGGAAAATTATATGTAGATATCATCACAGGAACTAAAGATGGACAAGGTAGTCAGATGAAAGACCCTGCTCCAGGATATATCAAACTAGCAGTGATCGACATCGCTACTGGTAAATATGAAAAAACGATTCAAGATAACCGTATCAGCTATGTAGGATATGGTGGTAACGCTAACCAAATGTGGACTATGGGAGATGACGGAGCGATATATATGTGTTCTCATGGGTTCGGAGTAAATGGAGCGACTAATGGTTCTGCTATTGTTAGAATTAAAAAAGGAGCAACAGAAATAGATAAAGATTGGATCATTAAGATTGATGATTATGTAAAGAATACTACAGTTGGTTCAGTAGGGGTAAAAGATGGTAAGCTATATACAGCATGGAGTGATAAAGCATTCTCATACACAGATATTTTGCCAAACCCTAATTTTACATACTATGCTTTTGATAAAGAGAATATTGCTGCAGGACCAAAAGCAGTAACTGGTATACCTCAATCTACTTATGCATTCCAAGATGCTCAAGCGATTACTACAATAGATGGTAAAGTGTACTTCAGAGTAGTGAATAACAAAGATTACAACGGATACTATGTATTAGGATCTGATAATGTAGCTAAACCTGCGTTTAACATCGGTAAAGGTGGTCAAGTATGGGGCTTAGTGAAATTAGAAAAATAATAAGTTTAATTATTTAGAACTCTCCATAGAGTTTGAATGCAATAGTAGAGGAGTTTTCTTCTCTACTATTATTTTTTATGGTTTTTTAGGAAACAGGAACAGGAAACGGGAAACGGGGAACAGGAAACAGGAACAGGAAACTGGGAACTGGGAACTGGGAATAGGGAACGGGGAAGAGGGAACGGGAAACAGGGAACGGGGAAATGGGAAACAGGAAACAGGAAACAGGAAACAGGGAACGGGAAATGGGAAACAGGAAACGGGGAACAGATGGCATGGTAGCTCAAAGTAGGGAGACTTTGCAACGAGAACAGAACAAAAAACGATTTCACAGTTTCACGATTTCACAAAACAACAAAATCACAAAACAACAAAATCACAAAACAACAAAATCACAAAACAACAAAAACAATAATATGGCAACAGATAATGTGCTATGGCGTATCGTAAAACCAGTCAAGAAGAAGCTAAACTTTGCAATGGCTCTTTCTGTGGGTTCTACTTTATTGACAATAGCCAATTTAATAATATTAAGTTACCTAATTAATGCACTGTATCACGGAAATACAACACAATTGTTGTATCTATTCGGAGCGATGATCTTATGTGTAGTAGTTAGTTATGTATTACGTCTAAAGTCATTTGACGTATCCCATTACGCAGCTTTTGATTTAGAAGCTATTTTGCGTAAGAATATCAGTCACCATTTGGCGAAGTTACCATTAGGGTTCTTGACTGAGACAGGTTCAGGAGCATTGACTAAAATCTTAAATGAAGATGTTCGTTTATTACATGGATTTGCAGCAGATAGTACCCCTTTATTTGTGCGTACGTATGCTTTTCCAGTAGTTACTTTGGTTGCATTATTTTGGTTTGATTATAGAGTAGCATTAGTTTGTCTAGCTATTCTTATCGTAGGGCTTGGGTTCTTAGCATTAGCGATGAAGAATAAGACAGAAGTAACACATCAATTTAATAAAGCAAAAGAAGATATTAATGTGGCCGTGATAGAGTATGTACAGGCAATGCCTGTAGTACGTGTATTCGATGGAGGAGAGAAATCATTTGTGCGTTATGAGAATGCCTTACAACGCTATTTATCTATTATCACTTTGTGGTTTAAGGAAAACGGATTGAATGCTAAGTTGTCCATGTTTATTTTAAACCCGCTACCTACATTTATTATTTTACTTGTATTAGGGACGTATTGGTTCCAAGAAGGGTCTTTGAGCTTTGTGTCTTTTGTAGCCTCTTTATTACTGGGGACAGGAATGATAGAGTCTATTTTGCCTTACCGAAGTTTGACTAATGTGATCTCTAGAGCTGCAATTAGTGCAAAGCGTATAGAAGAATTACTAGAAGTAGAACCTTTAACTTCTACAGGAGAACAAATTTCTGTAAATGATACAACCATAGAGTTTGACAAGGTATCTTTTACTTACCCTGGTAGAGAGGACAAGGCATTAGATAATATCAGTTTTACGGTGAAGCCAGGTACTTTTACTGCTATCACAGGAGCATCAGGAGCAGGAAAGTCTACTGTAGCTCGTTTGTTACCTCGTTTTTGGGATGTTAGTGATGGAGAGATAAAACTAGGCGGAACCGATATTCGTCAATTAAAGCCTGAGGTATTATTAGATACAATATCATTTGTGTTTCAAGACAACTTTATCTTCTCTGATACGATTGCAAACAATATCAGAATGGGCGCAGAGGAAGCTACCTTAGAAGAAGTAATGGAAGCGGCTAAGGCTGCCCAAATACACGATTTTATTATGCGACTTCCTGATGGGTATGAGACCTTAGTAAAAGAGAGAGGGAATAACTTCTCAGGTGGACAGAAGCAACGTCTAGCGATTGCTAGAGCGATCTTGAGAAATAAACCAATATTGATACTTGATGAGGTAACTTCATTCTCAGATACAGAAAACGAACTATTACTGATGCGTGCTTTCCGCAATTTGATGAAGGACAAAACTGTCATTATGATCGCTCATAGATTAGAGACAATCAAGAATGCGGATCAGATTATTGTGATGGATAAGGGAAGTATTAGCGAGATAGGAACACATGAACAATTAGCAGCTAATCAAGGAATATATCAAGCGATGTGGCAATCGTATACACAAGCGAGAAATTGGCATATTAAATCAGATAAATAATAGAGATGAGTAAAGTACAAACAAATAAGAGCAGTTCTTTTATCGGTATATTATCTAACCTGATTAAAGCAGCAGGTCCGATGGGTGGACGACTGCGAATGAGTTTAATATTGATATTGTTGTCTTCTGTTTTTCAAGGAGCAGCTTATACTTGCTTTTACCCTATTTTTATGAATATAGGGAAGGGAAAGCCTGAGCAAGTATGGTTTTACATCTGGATAGCATTAGGCTTCGTCGTGATTAGTGCTATCTGTAGATGGATAGGGCAAGACTATGACTACGGAGGTTTTTCTTCACAGGCACAGTATGACCTTCGCAAGAGACAAGGGGAGAAACTGAGAGAGATGCCTTTAGAATTTTTATCTAATAAACGCTCTGGAAAGTGGAGTGCCGTGATTAGTAATAATGTAGATGAGGTAATTTCTTACACCATTACAGTGTCGAGTTTGATGATGTATGGAGTGATTACACCTATATCAGTAGGGCTGATGACTTTCTTCTTTGACTGGAAGATAGCGATCGTTATCTTGATTTTATTCCCTGTGATCATCCCGTTATATCGCTGGAGAAAACCCGCTTATGACCGTGGAATGTATTATCTAAATGAAGTACACTCTGAGCTAAATGCAGAGTCTATAGAGTTTATCCAAGGCTTACCTGTGCTTAAAGCAAGTAATGGTATAGAGCGTATCGTAGCTCGTTTAAACAAAAGCATTGATAAAGTAAGAGAAGTGCAAATCTTCGGGCATGGCAAAGGGAGTACTCCTAATCTGATTATTACTTCTGCTTTAGAAGTAGGGATGTTAGTATCCTTGGGATTGGGAATATTGTTTGTGCTAAAAGCAGATAGCAATATGATGGTCATGACAGCCTTAATGATTATTGTGATTCGCTTCTCAGAGTTGATCTCTAGCTTTGTACCCATGACCATGATATTTAGTCTGATGGAAGCAGGATATAAGCAAATCACAGCGATGTTAACTGCTCCTGTCTTAGAAGTAAAGACACCTCAAGCGAAACCTACCTCTTATGGTATAGAGTTTAAAGAAGTAGACTTTTATTATGAAGATGCTCAAGAAAAAACTTTGTCTAATATCAACTTATCTATTGCACCGAAGTCTATTGTAGCTTTAGTAGGGCCTTCAGGTTCGGGTAAGACTACGCTGGCAAGAATGATTATGCGTTATGCAGATTGTCAGAAGGGGAGCATTAGTATAGGAGGAGTTGATATTACTAATTTGAGTCAGAATGATTTGTTGAGTATGATATCTGTGGTATTCCAAGAGGTTTATTTATTTGATGATACCATAGGTAACAATATCCGTATGGCGAAACCTACTGCTACTCAAGAAGAAATAATAGACGCGGCTAGGCGTGCTCAATGTCACGATTTTATCAGCCAATTGCCTAAAGGGTATGATACGCCTATAGGAGATATGGGAAATACCTTATCAGGTGGAGAACGTCAGCGTATCTCTATTGCGAGAGCACTGCTTAAGAACAGTCCAATAGTCATTCTAGATGAACCAACGTCTTCTCTAGACTCTTTAAGTGAACTTGCCGTACAGCGTGCTATCGATGAGTTAGTGAAAGAGAAGATTGTGATTATCATTGCACATAGGTTATCTACAGTCAGAGGTGCGGATAAGATATGTGTCTTAGAAAAAGGTCAGATAGTAGAAGAAGGAACACATGAAGCCTTAATGATAAAACAAGGTAAATACTGTGATCTATGGGAAGCAGAGAAGCAAATAGAGGCTTTGTTTTAAGAAGAAATAGCAATTGTATTCTATAGATTAGAAGGACTAAGGACAGATAGTAGACTCATTTGATAAGCTTACCCCAAGTTCGCTTTTCCTTAGTTCCTTTTATGTAAAAGCTTGTGATATTGTATCACAGGCTTTTTTGTTTTAATGGTGGTAGAGATTACACAGTACTAATTTTTGAAACCTATTTAAAATAAAAAGAAGCCAGGGATATCTGGCTTCTTTGAGTTATTGTAAGTCTTGTTACATGAAGGTAAAGTACAAGTATTTGCAATTTAACAAGATGTGTTTCTTGTTAATAGATATTTTATTCTATAAAAAGTAGAACAGATTTTAGCGAATAGAGGGGACCTTGTATTTAAAAAATTTAAGATTAACATATATTATTAATAATTATGCTTCTTGAGGGAGAAGAATATAAAAATAAATATTTGCTGTCTAATATAAATTTAGCTTACAATAACTATTATTTATTTTATTCTAGATTTAGCATGAGTTGCCTCACATGAGGATTGGTTATAACTAAATTGTATTCTTTTAATAATACAATAGTACACTTCTTACAATCTGCTAAAAGTCCTGGGTGACCAGGTGTGTCTAATGGCAATGGATTAGGATCATAAGATGTCGCTGTTGCTGTTTTGAATTTAAAATCTTTAGCTGATGCAGAAGCAATGTTGTATACAGCTTTTCGATTAATATCCTCTTGAGTAACAGGATATATTAATGTATAAACCCATTCTTCATTTACATCTAATAAATTATTATTATTTATATCCCCACTGATAAACTCTGGAATCAGGTTATTACCTACCATTTCATCAATTAGTGTAATGTTTTTTAATGCGACATTACCTATGTTTTTAATTTTAAAAGTATAATTAATTGTTTCTCCTACAGAAGCATAACCTTGATTTACAGTAGTTGTATTAAAAGCGCCTACTTTAGTTAAACTAATGGCTGGTTTTGTTTCTCCAGTTTCACTACAAATACCTTCTATTTCTGCTTTTAATCCAGGAGGCCACATAGACTCACATGCTAGAGGATCAGTACACAAATTAGCTGATCCTGGTGAGACATGCGCTAATCCAGCCAAAGCGAACCAATTTACTGATGATGAGTCTGATAATTTAGCTCCAGGAGTTCCAGATGCAGGAGCTCTATTTACTACGTTTGCACTTTCATGCCCTTTACCTACATATTTTACCATAGGATAATGAATAGAAGCTACAGATAAAGTAGCACATACATTAATATTAGCTCCATCACTTAAATTAAATTGTGCTTTGGCTGTTTTACTACTATCTCCATCAGCTGGATCTAGTTGAGATATTGAACCATTAACACTGAAGAAGCTAAAGTCTCCTACATTTACTATAGCATTGTTATTACTTCTTATTTCACCAATATTGACTGCTCCTTTAAAGAAAAAACCTGCATTGTCACAGATGTTGATTAATCCCCCTTTCATATGCATTGTTCCTGATGCTTGTAGGATTACCCCTTCAGGAATATATAATTCAGCATTTGGCTCAATAGTGAAAGTACTTCCTGCAATTAGAAGGTCTTTGTCAGTGAAATATTTCTTTCCACTTTGCAAGATATTAGTTGATGCTGTTAACAATATTGCATCAGAAGGTATTTTACAATTTATATTACTAGCAATCCCTTGATAGAAGGAAAATAATGTCAGAAGTAATAATGTTGTGTTTAATAATTGTTTTCTTTTAATCATAGCTTGTTAAAATAAGTTATAAAAAGCCTCTAAAATGGTGATTATTACACCACCTTAAAGTAAATAACAACTGTTAAATTTACATGATGTATAACCTATACAAAAGTCGATTAGCATTTGTTATTATGTGAGTCAAAAGTCTTTAAAAATGTAAATAATCACTTCTCAAAAAAAAATTAAAAAGTATGCCAATAATTTGAAACAACTATGTATGTAGCTGTAGGTTAGTCTCTTGTGGCTTATTTTGTTGCTTTACAGTTTTAAAATTTTATTTTTTAATGCAGTTTGAGAATTTTAACACTTCAAAGAATTAAAAATGTATAAATTTCACAAAAAATAAAGTAGAATTTTCTAAAATATTGATACGTGGAAAGTTTATATCTGTAAGTCTTTGTGACTAATGGAAGCTATGTAACAGTAGTGTGATGAAGTAAAGATGTGATAGAGTTTTAAATTGTACAAATAGTAATGAATTCTTTTTTTTACTAGTTGAAAATATAGAATATATAATTTAAAGGTATAAAAATAGTGATTTTGATATTTTTTTTAATAATAATTACCAATAAATTAGGTTTTGTATTTTTTTTAGTATAAAATTCTTCTGAACTTTGCAAAAATTTGAATATCTAAATTAGATTATAGTATTAATTTGTCAAGTTTGGAGTTGCTTCAGGTATATTCGAGTTTTTAGAAGATTTTTTTTAAAATCGTAGAATTATAAAGACATTTTGTTAAGTTTTGTTTTGACGAAAAAGGATAAGGTAAAGTTGTATGATGAAAAAAAGCATAAGGTATGTAGTATATGTATTTCTTCTGTTTACTGTATTAATACAGGCAAAACACAATGATACAGATATTTTATTGGCTAGGATATTAACTGAAATAAGACCTATTGATAAGAATAGAGCTTTCTTTATTACTGATTCTATTTATCATCATAATTCTAATGTACATACTAAAGTACATGCATTATTTATTAGTGCTTATTTGTATCATGATGACTTTGATATTCCTAATTCTTTAGGAAAAGCATTAAAAGCAATTGAACTAGCTGAAGCTAACAAAAGCTATAAGTGGTTAAGCAGACTTTATGGTTTTGTTGGGGCAGAGTATAGTC
Source organism: Myroides sp. C4067 (assembly GCF_038039665.1). Lineage (NCBI taxonomy): Bacteria > Pseudomonadati > Bacteroidota > Flavobacteriia > Flavobacteriales > Flavobacteriaceae > Myroides > Myroides sp. C4067. The sequence continues at coordinate 68,491 of NZ_JBBPHJ010000015.1, read as the reverse complement.
GTTTAGAATTGTTTGGTGAGGCAGTACATTATTTTGATAAAATTGAAGATATACTACCTAAAATTAATGACGAATACGATCGTGTTTTTTCTACCTATTATTACCACCATTTGCTATCATCTTCTTATTATCAACAAAAGGATTATAGCAAGGCATTAGAAAGCATTCATCAAAGTGAAATTTATCTGAATAAAATTTCTTCTTTATTGCTGCATGGAGATGATTATTTAGGTTCTAATGAACAAAATAAAGGGATTAACTATTTAGAGCTTAAAGAATATGATAAAGCTAAAGAAGCTTATGAAAGAGGTTATTCCTATATAAAAGAAAGCGCTCAGTTTGAAAATTCTTTAACAACAGCTTATATCTATGTAGGTTTGGCTCAAATAAGCTTTCAACAAAACAATAAAGTACCAACAGAAGAAATACTACAATATTACTTAAAAGGTCTACATATAGCTATGATTAATAGTAATAGAGATTTAAAGGAAAGTATTTATTTTTATTTAAGTGAATATTATGAATACAGTGGAGATATTGTAAATTATAGTAAATACAATAAAGCTTATCTACAAGAGAAACAAGCTAAGGAAGATTTTAGAGTTGCTACAGTTAATGAATTATTAGAAAAACAGTATATTCAAAAAGAAAAAATAGATATTAAAAATAAGAAGTATTTTACTGTAATAGTCTCTTTTTTAATAGCTCTGATAATTTTACCAATCGCTTTTTATGTATGGCGCAAAAGAGATAAAAAAAATAAAATAGAAGAAGATATACCTAACCCAAATAGTTTTTTATATCAACTAATACATATAAGTAAGGAAAAATTGCCTTCTCTATTTGAAAGTGTTGTGTGGAATGAAACGGATCTAGTTGATCAATCTGAGAAATCTATTATTGATGGGATAAAAAAATTTGAACAGTCTAAAGGATATTTAGATAATATGGTGACTATAGAATCTCTAGCAAGAGTATGTAATACTAATACAACAACTATAAGTCGCATATTAAAAAAGACTAAAAATATAGAATTTAAAACTTATATATCTCAGTATAGGTTATTAGAAGCAGTCACTCTTCTAAGGTTTGAAGAAAAATATAGAAACTATAAGATAGGGCATTTAGCAGAAGTGACTGGGTTTAGTTCACATAGTAGTTTTACTATTGAGTTTAAAAAAATAATAGGGGTAAATCCTTCTTTCTTTATTCAGTATCTCAATGAAGTTAAAAATAAAAAATAATGCTTAATGGAGATGTATACTTTATATGATATATCATTAGTTATTGCTATTACTATTTTATTGGTAGTAGGTGTAACAAATCTATCATTAATCCAGAGATTAAAAAAAACGAAAACTGATGTTCAAAAGGTGAAAGAACAATTCAATATCATTATTATCATATATTGTATTATTCATTTCATTTCCATTATACTCAATGCAAAGGACTCCTTTACGCATGTAACATTTAGTTTTCTTTTTTTGATATGGCCCAATATATATTTTATTTATTTAGAGTCAGAAAATAAAAGATTTGATATTACTAGTTACTATATTACCTTGTATGGATCTTATGTAATGAGTGTTGTAACATTAATTGTTTTTTTTGTTTTTGATTTTTATGACGAACTTGCTTTTCCGATAGAATTTTTTGTTTGGGGAATATTACTAATGGTAATAGGATATTATTTGTATTTATTCGTAGTAAATAAGTTGTATAATCAAGATAAAAATGCGATATCAAGATTGGCTTTAATAGGAATATTACTTACTGTAATAAGCCTATTATTTAGTAGCTTATCAGAAAGTCTAATAATGGTAACCTGCATTAGTTATATTGTATTTTTGTTTTTCTTTGTTTGTTATATTGTAATGATGAACAATAGTTTAATTATTCAATTAAGTAAGAGTATAAATTTAGTATCATTTTCATCTAGAGATTATAATGGAGATAAGTATGTTGATAATGAATATAGAAATGAGAAATCACTTTTTAGTTCTAAACAATTAATGGCTATTACTAAATCTTTAGAAGAATTACCAAGTGAATATTTTTATAATTCGTATTTAGATTTAAGTCAATTAGCTAGTTCTTTACGTATATTAAATCATGAATTGAGTTATTATTTTTCATATCATTTAGCTACCAATTTCAATCAGTATATCAATAATATAAGAGTAATTAAAGCTAAAGAATTATTAGTATGTAGAGAATATATAGATAAATCTGTTAAAGATATAGGCGAGGAAGTTGGTTTTAGTTCAAATGCTTCGTTTTATAGGGCCTTTAAAGATAAGTATGGCATTCCTCCTTCTGAATGTAGGAAAAAAAATATAATAGAGTAAATTACTTTCTATAACAAGTTATCTTATTCTAGTAAATAACTAATAATTAGTTTTTTAGTATGGTTTTCTGTATTTTGTGTACGGGATGTCAAAAAAATACTGAATGACTATAAAATAGTAAAAAAAGCTAAGTGATTTTAGTTTATTTTTGCGCCTTTAATTTTTATTTGCTTTATAAAAAAATGCCACAAGAATTACAGTTACAAGTTCTTCCTGAAGTTGCAGGTACAGCGGATTTATTGACGCAGTACGTTGCAAACCATGTGAAGTGTTCTCCAAAGGACATTAAGCATATCACGATCTTAAAGAGGTCTATCGATGCGAGACAACGCACCGTAAAGATCAATTTAAAGGTTGCTGTTTTTTTTGCCGATGAGGATGTCGTGCACAGACATATTGATTTTCCAGAGTATAAAAATGTAAAGGATGCTCCACGTGTTATCGTGGTAGGAGCAGGACCTGCGGGTTATTTTGCTGCCTTACAACTAATCGAGCTAGGGGTAAAACCTATTGTAGTCGAAAGAGGAAAAGATGTGCGAGGTCGTCGTCGTGATTTGAAAGCAATAAATATCGATCATATCGTTGATCCGGATTCGAACTACTGTTTCGGAGAAGGAGGAGCGGGGACTTACTCAGATGGTAAGTTGTATACACGTTCTAAAAAGCGTGGTGATGTCAATCGTATACTAGAGTTATTAGTAGCCTTCGGTGCATCACAAGACATCTTAGTAGAAGCACATCCACATATCGGAACGAATAAACTTCCGAAGATTATGCAAGATATGCGTGCTAAGATTGAGGAGTTTGGTGGAGAAGTATTATTTGAGAAAAGAGTAGTCGACTTTGTGATCAAAGGAAATGAAATAGAAGGAGTTAAACTACACAATGGAGACCTAATCGAAGCAAAGAAAATAATCTTAGCTACAGGACACTCTGCTCGTGATATCTATGAATTACTAGACCGCAAGAAAGTCTTGATAGAAGCAAAGCCTTTTGCCCTAGGAGTACGTGCAGAGCACCCACAGACGCTGATAGATAAGATACAATACTCTTGTGATTACAGAGGAGAGTTTCTTCCTCCAGCACCTTATTCTATCGTGAAGCAGGTCAATGGTCGTGGGATGTATTCATTCTGTATGTGTCCAGGAGGGGTTATCGCACCTTGTGCTACAGCACCAGGAGAAGTCGTAACCAATGGATGGTCACCGTCTAAACGCGATCAAGCAACAGCCAATTCGGGTATCGTAGTAGAATTGCGTTTAGAAGACTTTAAACCTTTTGAAAAGTTCGGAGCTTTAGCAGGTATGGAATTTCAAAAATCAATAGAACAACAGGCTTATAGGGTAGCAGGAGAGACACAGCGTGTACCTGCACAGCGTATGGTAGACTTCTCTCAGTCTAAAGTATCAGAGTCTATCCCTAAGACATCTTATCTACCTGGTACGACTTCTATAGAGTTAGGACAGGTATTCCCAGGCTTCTTGACGCAAATCATGAGACAGGGATTCCAAGAGTTTGGCAAGTCGATGAAAGGGTACTTCACAAATGAGGCTATCTTACACGCTCCAGAGAGTAGAACATCCTCTCCAGTGCGTATCCCTCGTGAGGATGATACCTTAGAACACCCTCAGATCAAAGGACTTTATCCATGTGGAGAAGGAGCAGGGTATGCAGGTGGTATTGTATCTGCTGCCATCGATGGTGAGAAATGTGCGATTATGTGTGTCGAGAGCATGCAGTAATTAATTGAGAATTTAGAATTAGGAATTAGGAGTGTATTGCCTACGGCATTTAATGGTTAACAGTTGTTAGTTGACAGTTAACAGTATTGCCTATGGCATTTGGCATGTATATCACGCAATCGTAGAGATGATCATATACACCCGCCACCTAGTAACCACAGTCTGTATAAGGTAGAGGCGCAATATCTCGCGTCTCACACAACGTATATCCATACCGTATACCACGCAATCGTAGGAATGATTACATACATCCGACACCTAGTAAATCATAGTTCTTTTTAAAGATATAAAATTTAATACTGAAGCCTAATTACGAGAGTAGTTAGGCTTTTTTTATTTTATAAACGTGTCAACAAGATATAACTAATACTTCTCAAGTCATCGCTATGCTAATTGCATGTTTATTCTTTGTCAACTTCTTCATGTATTTTAGGAGGGGGTAGAGACTAAATTGTTAATGTTCTCAATGTGTCATTCTTTGTCTAGGAAAGGAGAACGCTCTTCGGTAACTTTATGAGGAGAGATTATTCTTTATCTATTAATTAAATTAAAAATATGAATATAGCACTTGAAGAAATAAGTAAAAAAGAAATAAGGGCTGATTATCTTCCATTTCTTGAGGAGGTTGAAAAAATGAAGTTTATATGTAGTGATTCCCGTTGTGGTATTCCCGTAGTTCCTAGTAGTTTTAAGGAATATAATATTCAAGCACCTCATTTTAGAAAGTTAGTAGGATATACTCATCATGAAGATTGTGATTATGCTAAAAATAATACTATTTATGGGAAAGGAAAGAGTGGTCTGAAAATAACAGATAAGGAAGCTAAAAAGATAGGTTTTCCAAATAAATTTAATATTCTTGAAGAAGATATAACAAAAGAGAAAAAAGATGTATATAATCATAATGTTGGAAAGAATGTAGACTCTAAAAATAAAAGAAGACATACAGAAATTTCAAGTGATTTTTCTGATCATAAATCAAATCAAGTTTCATCTATAGAGAAAATAGTAGATTGTTATTTAAGTTTTCCAGCTAATAGGGATCAAAGAATAAAAATTAATAATATTCCTTTAGACTATGATACTCTTTTTAAAGAAATATTAGCTAATAAAAAGCATATTGGCATTCAAAAACAATTTTTCTTTTCAAAAGTTAAAGTGGCAACTGATAAATCAAGAAATTCTTCTTTTAAAGATTTTAGAGAAACAGTTTATATTAAATTGTTTCCTGCGGATTTTCCTGATGATGGAAAACCTTTTAAGCAATATGAATTGATTTTAGATAAAAATAAAATTTCAAATAAAAAACTTAGTATGGTGAAGATAAGTTTTGATAAAGCTTTTGATAAAATGCTTTTTGAACCTAAAAAAGGTTATGATTTGTATGTTTTTTTTATAGGAGATGCGCCAAAAGATAGTGAAGGTGCAAGTTTTAATTTAATTAATGGGTATATCTGCTTTAGATATACAGATATAAGAGACTCAATTTAATTATAAATTAGTATGAGAAAAAGCTGTGTTTAATTAAATAAAAGTAAAAAAATAATTGTAATACACCAACAAAAAAAACGCACTATAAAAGTGCGTTTTTCGTTAGTAAAAGGGTAATAATTGAAGAGAAAAAAATATCTATTTAGCAAACTTCTTACTTGCAGCTACACAAAGGATCACTCCGAAAGTGACGTATAGCATCGTAGGGCTTACTTTTTCGTTTAATACTGTTGCCGCTAATATCATCCCTAATAGCGGTTGTAATAATTGGATTTGACCTACTGTTGCGATTCCTCCTTGTGCTAATCCTTTATACCAAAAGATATACGCTAAAAACATACTCACAACAGAAATATAGAATAGTCCAAACCAAGATTCTCCACTTACTAGAGCTAAGTCTGTAGGTACCGTATAAATCATAATCGGCACTGTAAGAGGTAGTGAGATAATACACGCCCAAGAGATTACTTGATATCCTCCTAGTGTTTTAGATAGTTTAGCTCCTTCTGCATAGCTCTGTCCGCATAGGATGATCGCTAAGATCATTAGGACATCCCCGATAGGGTTAGAACTTACTCCTTGTGAGAATGCAAATCCAATCACTAAGGCACTCCCTAATAAAGAGAATAGCCAGAAGATAGGTTTAGGCTTCTCTTTACCAATGAATACAGCGAATATAGCTGTAGACAGGGGTAACATTCCCATAAATACCAATGAATGTGCTGAGGTGATGTACTCTAATGCCATCGCTGTCAATAGAGGGAAACCAATAACTCCTCCAATGGCAACTTTAATTAGTGGCCACATCTGTTCTTTGGTAGGGCGTTTTTCGCGAAGAGCTATTACGCAAGCTAGCGCTAATAAAGCTGCGATAACTGCTCTTGCTGCAGTGGCGAAGATAGGATCTAGGTCTTTAACCGCCATCTTAGTAGCAGGCATCGAACCTGCGAATAGAAGTACTCCAATAAATCCATTTAACCATCCGTTAGATGATTTTGTTGTTGCATTTAAAATGCCTGATTGTTCCATTATTCTGTTTTATTTAGGACAAAATTACCTCTATGTATAGGATTCACACAGTATCAGTTTTGTATATTTGCATGGGCACAGTTAGTAGATGAATATGAGCAAAACCTTTTTGTATAGTGAGATTGCAGAGAATATAGCTTCTCAGATTAGAAGTGGAAATATTAGAGAAGGAGAGAAGTTACCTTCCTTGCGCGGGTTATGCGCAGAATATGAGATTAGTATGAATACAGCAAGACGTGTTTTCTTAGAGTTAGAATCCCTGTCTTTGATTTATTCGAAACCTCAGAGTGGTTATTTTGTGAGTAAATTAAGTTATAAGAACTTGCCTCTTCCTGAGGAGAGTAATCCCATTTTATTAGCTAATCACTGTGAACCTAATGATATTCTTCAAAAAGTATATGCAAATATAGGTAGAGAAGACCTCTTATTACTATCTTATACCGTGGCGTATGGAGATATGTTGCCTATTGCTAAATTAAAGAAAGAAATAGTACAAGCCACTAGAGATTTGCCTACTGGTGGGGTACAATACGAACGATTAGAAGGCAACGCGAATCTGAGGAGAATGATTGCTTTGCGATCTTCGGGTTGGGGAGCTAATCTTCATGAAGAAGACTTGATCACCACAAATGGAGGGATGAACGCAGTAGCCCTTTGTCTAACAGCATTGAGTAAACCTGGAGATACTGTTGCGATAGAGAGTCCTTGTTATCCTGGTATTCTACAATTAGCTTTAGGGTTGGGGTTAAAGGTCTTTGAATTGCCGACTAATCCTAATACAGGAATAAAAGTAGAAGCGCTAAGAGAGGTAGTCTCAGAAATAGATATTTGTATTTTAATCTCAAATTACAATACTCCTGTAGGGAGCTGTATGCCTGATGAGAACAAGAAAGAGGTGGTAGAGCTATTGGCACAGCACGATATTCCTTTGATAGAAGATGATGTCTATGGTGATCTATGTTTTGAAGGTCATCGACCTACTTGCTGTAAGACATTCGATAAGACAGGAAATGTGCTTTGGTGTAGTTCTATCTCTAAAACACTTGCACCCGGGTTTAGAGTAGGATGGGTAGCACCTGGCAAGTATAAAGATAAAGTGCAAAATATTAAACTGATACAGTCTATCTCTTCCTCTTCCTTAGAACAAGAGGCTGTAGCTAATTTCTTAAGGTCAGGGAAATACGATAAACACTTGCGAAAACTAAGAAGAAAACTATATCAGAATTATCAGAACTATGCTAGAGTTATTCAGCAGAGTTTTCCTAAGAATATTAAGATTAGTCAGCCACAGGGAGGGTTGTCTTTGTGGATAGAGTTTAGTGAAGAGATTGATACTATAGAGTTATATGACTTGGCGATGAAGAAAGGAATTAGTATAGCTCCTGGACGGATGTTCACTTTGCAAAATCAGTATAACAACTCCATGCGATTGTGCTTTGGTTTGCCTTGGGATGTAAAATTAGAAAGCAAGATTAAACAGATAGGTTTATTAGCTAGACAATTGCAAAACTTAAAGACTGTTAATACAGAATAGGAATAGCTGAAAGGAAAAGGGAGTTGCAAATACACGTTGAAATAAAAGAGAAAAAGTAATTTGAAAAACTTATCTATCAAGAGAAAAAAATTACATTTGACTTGACTTAACCAACGATTATTTATGATTCCACTACACGATTTAATGCTGTTTGCGATAGCGGCAGTAGTCTTGGCTATTACTCCTGGGCCAAATATGTTATATCTTATTACGAGAACATTATCACAAGGCAAAAGAGCTGGGTTTATCTCTCTGATGGGAGTGATCTGCGGTTTTCTGTTTCATATTATATTAGTGTCTTTTGGATTGACGGCTATATTATTTACCATACCTTATGCCTATGCTATACTGAAGTGGACAGGTGCACTGTACTTAGTGTATTTGGCGTTTCAAGCGTTAAAACCTAATGCAAAGAATATATTTGATGTAGAACAAAGCGTTAAAGTAGATTCTCCAAGTAAGTTGTTCTCAATAGGTTTTTTAACGAATGTCTTGAATCCTAAGGTAGCAGTATTTTATCTCTCTTTGTTTCCCCAGTTTATTAAGCCAGCTTATGGATCTGTATTGTTACAGAGTTTAACATTAGGAACTACTCAATTATTAGTTAGTTTTATCAATAATTTCTTAATCGTATTATTTGCAGCTAAGATGGCTTCTTTCTTTCAGAGACAACCTTTATGGGTAAAAGTACAGAAGTGGTTTATGGGGAGCGTATTGTTGTTTTTAGCTTTTAAAATGGCTATTTCAAAGGGAAAATAGTGTTTCTGTTTTTAGGATTTAGTACTTTTAGCTCTAAACTAATCTAAAAAATAAAATTATGAGCATCAATAGAACGCGTACTTTCTCTTGGGAAGACCCTAATAAAACTTTAGAAGAGGCAAAGAAATTAAATGGATATGAGTTTCTAATGCAGGTATTAGAAGGGAATTTACCTATGGCTCCTATACAAGAAACAATCTCCTCTAGAGTAGTTTCTGTAGAAAAAGGACAGGTCATATTCGAACTAAAAGGAGAAGAGTTCCATTATAACCCAATAGGAAGTGTACATGGAGGTATCATTAGTACGGTATTAGATTCGGCAATAGGATGTTCTTTATTGAGTACCCTAGAGATTGGAGAAAGCTTTACCTCATTAGATTTAAAAGTGAATTTCTTGAGAAGAATAACTGCGGATTCACCAGTGCTAAAAACAAAAACAAAGATTATACATAAGGGGCGTACTACGGCTTACTTAGAATGTGAATTACTAGATGCAGAAGGCAAATTATATGCACATGCTGTGTCCAACTGTATGATCTTTAGATAATATATTAGCCCACTAAATAAGTGGGCTTTTTTGTGCTAATATTTCGCAGTGTAAAATCAAGATTAGTTTTTGACAATATAGTTGTTGTTTAATGTAAAGAATATGTGTTGATTATGAAATAAAAGGAGAGGTGATACGTTTTAACCCATATTAGCATTAGCCAAATACTACAAAGCAATTCTACTTCATAGTTCTTTCATTAGCTCTAAAACCATACTATAGTATGCTTTAATCACTAATTCAGACCTATTTTGTATAATTACTTTTCGTTTATATGTCTATTGCATAATCTGGGTTTAAAATAGTAAAATAAGCACAATGAAAAAGAGGTACTTTATTTTAATCATGATAGGTGTTATAATCACCCTTGGAGTAGTCTTCTCAGAAACTATTGTATTAAGATTAGTGGGAGTACAAGAGTTAGAAGTATTTTCTCAAAAGGATTATGAAGAATCTCTAGTTAAATTAAAAGAGAAATATCCTGAAAGAGCACAGTTTCTCATTAGTACACAAGAGCAGTTTATAAGTTATTCGTCTCTCGTAGAGAAAGACAAACAATATATTCTGACCAAACCTATACAGTTATTGTATTTTAAAGAGGATAGTCTAGTTTCTATACATTCTAGTTGTAATGTTCCTATAAATTATTGGACATGGAAGTTAGATTGGAATATAGACAATCGATTTGAACAGTTTCCTCCATTATCTAGCACATCTACATTAGACATAAAATTAAAACAAATACAAGATGTATATGGTTTTAGAAGGGAGAATACGTCTGAGAATACTTTGATTGTTTTTTGGAGCAGAATGATGGAGAAACAAGTATATGGAGCTTTAGAAACAGTAATTTATAATAAAAGATTATCGAATAAAAAGGAGAAGTTAAACACAATCTTTATCAATGTAGATCATGCTTTTTTAGGTAAAATAGTTTTAGATGAGTAATAATCTGACAGAATAAGAAGAAAAAGGATACCTCTAAAAGTGTCCTTTTTGCTTTTTTGGGGTATTTATAGAACTAAAAATAGTATTAATTAAAACTTTTTTTGAAGTTTTTTTACTAAAAAAAAGAGATGACTTTAATTATTTGATTTTTGAACTAAATAGAGTCTTTTTTTTGTTTTTTTTAGATGAAAATAGAGTGAAATACATCTTTTTTAAGCAAAAAAACACTTTTGGAGATGAAGCTAGTCGTAGCAAGACTTGACCTTGTTTATAGAAACTGTTTTTGACAGATTAAATACGGTTATTTGTTAAATATTTTTAGAGGTGATGTTGAAGGTAGTGGTTTTTTTATATTTTATACTGAATTTGTTTGTTTTTTACACTGTAAAACTGCCTATTTTTTGATTAAAATATTAAGTAAGTTGGTTTTTATTGTTTGGTTGTGTTAAATCAATTTATATCTTTGACCTATAGATCAGAAACAAAAAAGATGAAAAATTTAGTAAACATTCTAGTGGTTCTAATTATTGTGATTGTGGTAAACACATTTGCACGGGAGTCGCTATGCTGATTTTTTCTATCTAGAGATAAAGAATATTTGAAGCCTCCCATATTGGGAGGCTTTTTTTGGTTATAGCATTTTGCAATAAAACTTCTCTAGTCGTTTCGCTATCAAGGATATATAATCAACCAAAAAACACAATTATGAATGTATTGAACAAGTACAGTAGAGTAATCACACAAGACCAAACACAGCCAGCGGCACAGGCTATGCTCTATGGAATCGGACTGAGTGAAGAAGACTTAGATAAGGCACAGGTAGGTGTAGTGAGTATGGGCTATGAAGGCAATACCTGTAATATGCACCTAAACGATCTGGCAAAGTATGTAAAGCAAGGCGTCAAACAGAGTGGACTAGTAGGGCTAATCTTCAACACAATCGGTGTGAGTGATGGTATTTCGAATGGGACAGAGGGCATGAAGTATTCTCTTGTATCTCGAGATATTATAGCAGACTCTATTGAGACAGTGGTTAATGCACAATGGTATGACTCTGTCATTGCTATCCCAGGTTGTGATAAGAATATGCCAGGTGCAATTATCGCGATGGGGCGACTGAATAGACCAGCTATTATGGTATACGGAGGAAGTATACACTCGGGGAAGTACAAGGGAGAGTCACTAAATATCGTCTCTGCTTTCGAAGCCTTGGGCAAGAAGTTTAGCAACTCTATCTCAGAAGAAGATTACAAAGGGGTGATTAAGAATGCTTGCCCAGGTGCAGGAGCTTGTGGAGGGATGTACACAGCCAATACAATGGCATCAGCCATAGAAGCTCTGGGGATGAGTTTACCACATAGTTCTTCCTATCCTGCTCTAAGTAGTGAGAAGAAACAGGAGTGCTTAGAAGTGGGACAGGCTTTGAGAAATTTATTAGAGAAAGACATCAAGCCATCAGATATTATGACTAGAGAAGCATTTGAGAATGCGATGACGATGGTGATTACACTAGGAGGATCTACGAATGCAGTACTTCACTTAATCGCGATGGCACACGCTGTAGACATTGAGATTACACTAAAGGACTTTCAGGAGATTAGCGATAGAGTACCTGTCTTAGCAGATCTAAAACCTAGTGGAAAGTACCTTATGGAAGATTTACACAAAATAGGAGGGGTACCTGCTATTATGAAACATCTGTTGGATCAGGGATTATTGCATGGAGATTGTCTTACAGTGACAGGAAAGACAGTAAGAGAAAACTTAAGTCTAGCAAAAGACTTGGCTAAGAACCAAGATATTATTGTAGATATCACTGTTCCCATTAAGGAAAGTGGACACTTACAGTTTCTCTATGGTAATCTAGCAGAGAAGGGAAGTGTGGCGAAGATCAGTGGTAAGGAAGGTACGTTCTTTAAGGGGAAAGCAAGAGTATTTGATGATGAATATGCAGTTATCGAAAGTGTATCAGCTCAAGAAGTTCAGCCAGGGGAAGTAATAGTTATCCGATATTGTGGTCCTAAAGGAGGTCCAGGAATGCCAGAGATGCTTAAGCCTACTTCTGCAATTATGGGAGCAGGATTGGGCAAGAGTGTTGCTCTTATCACAGATGGTCGTTTTTCAGGAGGTACGCATGGTTTCGTAGTAGGGCATATTACTCCTGAAGCGTATGATGGAGGTACAATTGCATTAGTAGAGAATGGAGATATCATCAGTATTGATGTAGAGAATAGAAAGCTAGAGCTATTAGTTGATCAGAAGGTATTAGAAGCCCGTAGAGAAAAGTGGCAAAAGCCAGCACTAAAGTTTAAAAAAGGAGTGTTGTACAAATACTCAAACTGTGTGGCAGATGCATCAGAGGGATGTATTACGGATAGAATTAAGAATGTTTACCCTTCGGGGAATTAAGAATTTAAAATTAGGAATTAGGAATGTTTGGCTGCGCTATGAAAAGGGTTGTTCAAAGTCGGGAGACTTTGCGCAGTAAGACAGATCCGTCACATAATGTAGAAACGCATTTAGCCCGCACGCCTCCTGTCTCATTCACTAAAAATGTCTACTAGACATTTTCTTAACGTTCTGTCCTGTGTCACAGGGAATGGAAAACAGGGAATGGGAAACAGGGAACAGGAAAGTCAGGAGAATACACGTCACGGATTAAAAATCCGCACCATCACAACATCACGTCCTATCGGCACACAACGGTAGGGGCGAATTGCAATTCGCCCTACAAAACAACATCACGATATCACGTCATCACAAAAAGACGGTTTCACAACCTTACAACATCACAAAAAAAACGATTTCACAAAAAACACAAAATATGCAACAAGAAAAATTAACAGGAGCACAAGCAGTAATCTCTTCTTTGTTGTGTGAAGGAGTAGAGACGATATTCGGGTACCCAGGTGGGGCCATAATGCCCATCTATGACGCTCTTTATGACAAAATGGATGAGCTAGAACACATTTTAGTACGCCATGAACAAGGAGCAATACACGCAGCACAAGGATTTGCAAGAGCTTCTGGTAAAGTAGGAGTAGTCTTTGCTACTTCAGGACCAGGAGCAACTAATTTGATTACAGGGTTAGCAGATGCCTATATTGATTCAACACCTGTGGTGTGTATCATAGGACAGGTAACATCTCAATTATTGGGGACAGATGCGTTTCAGGAGACAGATGTAATAGGTATTTCGATGCCGATTACGAAGTGGAACTACCAAGTGACTAAGGCTTCAGAGATAGCACCTACTATTGCCAAAGCATTTTATCTAGCGAAGGCTGGAAGACCTGGACCTGTTGTGATTGATATCACAAAGGATGCTCAGTTCGGAATGACTGCTTTTGAATATAAACCATGTTCTGAGGTGAGAAGTTATGCTCCAGAACCTCCAGTCGATTTAGAACGCTTTCACCAAGCAGCTGATTTAATTAATAAGGCAAAAAAACCTTATTTGTTAGTAGGACAAGGGGTATTATTAAGTCATGCAGAACAAGAGTTAAAAGCCTTTGTAGAAAAGACAGATATACCTACTGCTTCCACGCTTTTAGGTTTAGGAGCATTGCCTAGTAATCATAGTCATTTCTGTGGAATGCTTGGAATGCATGGTGATTATGCAGCGAATGTAAAGACGAATGAGTGTGATGTATTAATCGCTATAGGAATGCGCTTTGACGATAGGGTAACTGGAGATGTATCTCGATATGCAAAGCAAGCTAAGGTTATTCATATTGATATAGATGCAGCAGAGTTAAATAAAATTATTAAGGCAGATATCGGAATACGAAGTGATGCTAAAAAGGCATTAAATACTTTGATTGAACTAGTAGAACAGCGTACTCATAAGGATTGGCTTTCTGAGTTTAAACAAGGCAAAGCATATGAAGTAGAACAGTTGAGAGTTCACAAACAGCAAGTCAATGCAGACAAGATTATGATGGAGGATGCTGTTAAGTTATTGACAGAATTGACAAAAGGGGAAGTTGTCATTGTAACGGATGTAGGACAACATCAGATGATAACAGCCCGTCATTATCAGTACAATTCACCTAAGACAAATATCACTTCTGGAGGATTGGGGACAATGGGGTTTGCTCTTCCTGCGGCTGTAGGTGCTAAGCTAGGCAATCCTCAACAAACGGTAGTTGCGATAGCAGGGGACGCAGGTTTTCAGATGAATATTCAAGAACTAGGTACAATTATGCAAAGTAATATAGGGGTGAAAATGATTATTCTAAACAACAGTTTTTTAGGAATGGTAAGACAGTGGCAGCAGATGTTCTTTGAGAAGAGGTATAGTTTTACGGAGATGAACAACCCTAATTTCGTAGGTATTGCTCAATCGTATAATATCAAAGGCAATAAAGTAGAACATGCAACTGACTTAAGACATGCATTAGAAGAGATGCTTGTTCATCCGGGAGCTTATCTATTAGAAATAGTAGTAGAGAAGGAAGAAAATGTATATCCAATGATTCCAACAGGAGCAAGTGTTTCTGATGTATTATTAAATTAAAAGACAAGGAGTATGAAAGAGGAATTCACATTGTCGGTTTTTACTGAAAATAGTATTGGGATGCTGACGAGAATAACCAATGTTTTTACGCGTAGACATATTAATCTAGATAGTCTTACAGTGTCAGAATCTGAGATAAAACAGGTTTTTAAATACACTGTAGTATTTAAAAGTACACAAGAGCAAGTCGATAAATTGATCGGTCAGTTAGAGCGATTAGTAGAAGTGTTTAAGGTATTTGCGTATAAGAATAGCGATATCATTTACCAGGAGCTAGCACTTTATAAAGTAAGGACATCTTTGTTGTCCAATACCCAAGTAGAACAAATCATTAGAGCGAATCAAGCTAGAATATTATCAGTAGATAAAGATTTTATAGCGATAGAGAAAACAGGGTATATAGAAGAAATAGAGAATCTTTTTACTCAGTTGTCTAGTTATGGTGTACTAGAGTTTACTCGTTCTGGCAGAGTAGCGATTACGAAGCCTATGAACTATGAAGAGCTTTATTTGATTAAGAACTAAGAATGTTTACCCTTCGGGGAATTAAGAATTTAAAATTAAGAATTAGGAATGTATGGCTACGCCTTAAGGAAGTTGCCTTCGGCTAGGGAGTCACCGCTTTGTCGCACTACTCTTACTAGGTAGGCGCTACGTTAGAAAATAGAAAATAGGAAACAGGAAACAGGGAACAGAAAACTGGGAACAGGGAACAGGGAACAGGGAAGTCAAGAGAGCTTTAAACGAGATATATGTCACGGATTACAAATCCGCGCCAACATCACAACATCACAACATCACAAAAAAACGATTTCACGACATCACAAAAAAACAAAATCACAAAAAACTATAAAAAATGGGACAAATTAATTTTGGAGGAACACTAGAAAATGTAGTGACAAGAGAAGAATTTACATTAGATAAAGCAAGAGAAGTATTAAAAAATGAAGTATTGGCTGTTATTGGTTATGGAGTACAAGGACCAGGACAGGCACAGAATTTAAGAGATAATAAGATCAATGTGATCGTAGGACAGCGCAAGGATTCTAACAGTTGGGATAAGGCAGTAGCTGATGGATGGGTAGAAGGAGAGACGCTATTTGATATTGAAGAAGCTTGCCGACGTGGTACGATTATCATGAACCTACTATCAGACGCAGGACAAATCCATACGTGGGAGGCAGTTAAAGGTAATCTATCAACAGGTAAAGCATTGTATTTTTCTCATGGTTTTGGTGTCGCTTTTCATCAGAAAACGAATATTATTCCACCAGCAGGAGTAGATGTATTTTTAGTAGCACCGAAAGGGTCAGGAACATCTTTGCGTACATTATTCTTGGAAGGTTGTGGATTAAACTCAAGTTATGCTATTTTCCAAGATGCTACAGGTAGAGCGCAGGAGAGAGCTTTAGCAGTAGGTATTGCTATTGGTTCAGGTTATTTGTTTGAGACTACATTTGAGCGAGAGGCTTATAGTGATTTGACTGGAGAACGAGGAGTGTTAATGGGAGCTATTGCAGGTATTTTTGAAGCACAGTACAATGTACTGAGATCAAAAGGGCATACACCTAGCGAAGCATTTAATGAGACCGTAGAGGAGTTGACACAGAGTTTAATGCCTTTAGTAGCAGATCGAGGAATGGACTGGATGTATGCTAATTGTTCTACTACAGCACAGCGAGGAGCACTAGATTGGAAAGATAAATTTAGAGATGCGACTACTCCTGTGTTTAAAGAGTTATATGAGAGTGTAGCGTCAGGAAGAGAGGCAGAGATTGTGATTAAGGCAAATAGCGAGAAAGATTACAGAGCTAAGCTAGAAGAAGAATTAAAAGAATTAAGAGAAAGCGAACTTTGGCAAACAGGTGCTGAGGTGAGAAAACTAAGACCATCCCAATCATGAACTTATTGACAAAAGTATATCAAGCACAACAGAATATTGCACGAGTCGTCGTCCAGACTCCTTTAATGAAAAATCTAAACCTAAGTACAGTATATCAGGCAGATATCTATTTGAAAAGAGAAGATTTGCAACCTGTACGCTCTTATAAGTTGAGAGGAGCATATAATAAGGTTATTACACTTACTCCAGACGAGCAGTCTGGAGGTGTAGTATGTGCTAGTGCAGGTAATCATGCGCAAGGAGTCGCTTTCGCTTGTCATCATCTAGATATCCACGCAACGATATTTATGCCGATTACTACTCCTAAACAGAAGATAGATCAAGTCAAACTATTCGGTAAAGATAAGGTTAACATCGTTTTGAAAGGAGATACATTTGACGCCTGTTATGCAGAAGCAAGCTTGTATTGTAAAGAGAATAAAGCGGTGTTTATTCATCCTTTTGATGATGAAGAGGTAATCGCAGGTCAGGGTACTGTAGCATTAGAAGTATTACAGGCTATGAAAGAGCCTATTGATTATGTATTCGTCCCTATTGGAGGAGGAGGTTTAGCAGCCGGAGTCAGTACTGTGTTTAAACATTTAAGCCCACATACACATATAGTAGGAGTAGAACCAGCAGGAGCAGCATCTATGCAGACTTCTATCCAAGAGAATGTGAATACGGCATTAAATACAGTAGACACCTTTGTAGATGGGGCTGCTGTTAAGCGAGTTGGAGATTTAAACTTTGCTATTTGTAAAGAGAGTTTACACGATGTAATAACAGTAGCCGAAGGAAAGGTATGTACTACTATTCTCAAGCTTTATAATGAAGAAGCACTAGTGGTAGAACCAGCTGGAGCCTTGAGTATAGCTGCTCTTGATTTGTATAAAGATAAATTGGTGGGCAAAAAGGTAGTCTGTGTAGTAAGTGGAAGTAATAACGATATTACTCGTACAGAAGAGATAAAAGAACGCTCACTCTTATATGAAGGGCTAAAGCATTATTTCATCGTTAATTTTCCACAGCGACCAGGAGCGTTAAAGGAGTTTGTCAATGAAGTACTAGGGAAAGATGATGATATCACTTATTTTCAGTTTTCCAAAAAGAATAATAGAGAAAGAGGCCCTGCAGTAGTGGGGATAGAACTAGCCAACAGACTCGATTATAATCATCTGATTAAACAATTAGAGAAACATAATTTTAATTATCAGTATTTAAATGATAATGAAGCACTATTTACTCATTTAGTTGGCTAGTAGATTTCTTTATAAATGACTTGATTAGTAAGTCAGCAATGAATAGGTTCCGATTGTTTCTCGGAACCTATTTTATTTTAGAATAGTGTTGTTGTCAAGAGTAGTTATATAAGACAGATAGTCCTGAGTGATTTAAGTATAGCTATAGAATGAATGAAAGATTTCAGGAGTAGAATTGTTTTGTAGTATTTGGTCGATGTGTATTCTAGTTTTAAATTAGTAGACTGAAAATAAGCTCTATTCGTTATGGGACAAAGTACAGAACAATGTATTATAGATTTACAACAACTAGAAACTCCTATCGGTACTATCGTGGTCTGTGCTACAGATAAGGGAATTTGTTTATTAGAGTTTGCTGATATAGAGGTAATACAGAAGGAGTATGATCATCTTAGTAAAGAGAAGAATGCCGTGATTGTACCTGGAGAGAACAAGCATATTACCCAATTAAAAGAGGAGTTGAAGAAGTACTTTGAAGGAGAGCTAATTACTTTTAGTGTTGCTTTAGATCTAATAGGAACAGCATTCCAACAACAGGTGTGGCATGGGCTTCTTCATATCCCTTATGGAGAAACAAAATCTTATAAAGAACAATCGGAGTATCTACAGATTCCAAAAAGTATTAGAGCTGTAGCGAATGCGAATGGAATGAATAGAATAGCTATTGTGATCCCATGTCACCGAATTATAGGTACTGATGGTAGTCTGACAGGCTACAGAGGAGGGATTTGGAGAAAGAAATTCTTATTAGAATTAGAGAATAAAGAGAGATTCTCTTCTTCTCAGTTAACATTGAGTTTATACTGAGGTCAATATAGTAAATTGTGGTTTGAAAATAGCTATAATTAATCGCAAAAGCGTATTAGTAAGAATTGTACTTTAGTTTTATCAATTTTAAGAATTTGTATCGTGATAAAGATGTTTTTAAGTTCTTCATTCTGTGATGTAGTTAGTTTATTTAGCGACTTTGCTGGTGAAGAGGTGCACGGAAAAAGGGTGACCTTTATTCCCACTGCCAGTGTAGTAGAAGAGTATGTGGGGCATGTGGAGAATGATAAGAAAGCTTTCGAAAGTTTAGGAATCATTGTAGATGTATTAGAACTGAGTACAGCAAGTAATGAAGAGATTATAGAGAAAGTAACTACTAATAATTACATTTTTATGTCTGGGGGAAACTCTTTTTACCTACTCCAAACTTTAAAAGAAATGGGTGCTGATTACTTAATAAAAGCAGAGGTGTCTAAAGGGAAGCTGTATATAGGGACTTCGGCAGGAAGTGTTGTGATGTGTCCTGACATTCGATATATAGAGGCAATGGATGACAAATCATTTGCCCCTAAGTTGACAGAATACAAGGCAATGGGAATGATAGATCAATATCCTTTAGTACATTATGGATGTGAACCTTTTACAGAAGTAGCTGAACAAGTATATCAAGAATATAAGGATAAATTGCCTTTAGTGTTGTTAAATAATTACCAAGTTCTGACTGTCCAAAACCAAGAAATAGAGGTGTTGTCACTATAATTCAAAGTGTAAAAGTGGAATAGGGGGGATAATGTTTGAAATTGGTCAGCTTTTATAGTTTGTTCTTCTTATCAAATGTAATAGCTTGCAGTAACCAAACAAATTAAAAACGATGAGAGATTGATAGAGTAAAATTGCCCTTATCTTTTTATCAATCTTTCGTTATTATTTTTCTTTCCTTAGAAAAGGAAACAATTACAATTAAAGTGTTAAGAAATTTTTAGAAGGTTACAGTGATGTAGTCTTTTTTTAATTCTTATTTGTCTGAATATACTTCATTAGATATAAAACATTGAAATGAGTTAGTATTCTTCTAATTACATTTGATATCTATATTTATTTTGAATTGGCATCAAGTAATTTTACCTCACATAGTTCATTATTGTTGTTTTAAAATTAACTCAACACTTAGAAGGTGATCCGAAAGATCATCTTCTTTTTTTGTATCCAGAATGTTCTTATAGTAAAGAGTTATACAAGTTTCAATAGGAATGAGTCCGTAGTGAGTCCGTTATGAGTCCATAGTAAGTCCGTTTTTTTGACAGTTTTAACGGAGTCACTATGGATGCATATTATATTTAGTATTGAAGTATATAAAAGCAAGTAGTATGAAAACTATAAGAATAGTAAGATAGATTAAATGCTCAATAGAATAAGAAGTATACTAGATTTATATGAGGAAGTAATCAATTAGAAGTAAGTACTTATTCTTTCAAGAGTTGACCTAATACCGTTTTTTTATAAGTCTCTCCTATAGGGATGATGGCCTTATCTATATATAGTCTATTGCGCTCTATAGTATCTAAGTGTTGTTTGTTGATAATAAAGGATTTATGTACACGGATAAATTGATGACTAGGTAGTTTATCTTCCATCTCCTTTAAAGTGCATAGCGTGATAAGACGTTCATTCACTAGATGTAATACCAAATAATCTTTTAACCCTTCTATATACTTTAAATCATTAAAGAGTACTTTGATATGCTTACCATCTGTTTTGATAAATAAGTGATTCTCTTGATCTATTTTTGGAGGAGTTGTCACTAGATTATTTTGCTGTATAATGGGAGAAGCCTTCTGTATGCTTTTAAAAAAACGCTCATAGGTAATCGGTTTTAATAGATAATCGATTACATTATGCTCATACCCTTCTAATGCATATTGGTTATACGCTGAGGTGATGATGAAGTAAGCCTTTCTCCCCAGTAGATTCATGATTTGCAGTCCTGTTAGTTCGGGCATTTGTATATCGATGAAGCACAGGTTTACGTCTAGTCGTTGTAATTCAGTTAAAGCTGTTAATGCAGAGGTAGAGCTTCCTACTAGTTCTAGCTGAGGAGACTTCTGTACATAATCGCTTAGTAAGGCTACCGCTAAAGGTTCGTCATCTAATATATAGCATTTAATAGAACTCATAATTCAATGGATAGTTGGCAAGTAAAGATATTCTCTTCTTCTGTAATTTTCAAAGTATGTTTATTCGGAAATTGTAAATCTAAGCGTTTATGGATATTGGCTAGACCTATTCCACTAGTCTTATCCTTGTTATAATTGTTAGTCTTGTTCTGAGTATGTATTTCAAGTAGGTTATTATGCTGTTTAATCGCAATTGTAAAAGGATGTTCTTGATCTGTTAATATTCCATGTTTAAAACCATTCTCTATGAAAGGAAGTAACAATAAAGGGGGAATGAGTAGACTAGGATTTTCTATATCTATGTCTTGGATGATATGTGTTTGTCCTGCGATACGCATTTTCTCTAGGTCAATGAAGTCCTGTATATAGTTGATTTCTTTTTGAAGTTCTATATGATCTGTATCCGTTTCATAAGTCATATACCTCATGAGTTGACTTAATTTATCTATAGCAGGGAGCGCCTGTTCAGACTTCTGATAGACTAAAGAATAGATATTGTTTAGTGTATTAAAGACGAAATGAGGATTTATCTGTGATTTTAAAAAGCGCAATTCTACTTCATTTTTTTCTTGTTTTATAATTTGATTTAATTGTAGACTTCGAATCAAATAGATGATAATAAAAGTGATAGTAGAAGAAAGAATAGGAATTAGACTAAAGTATAAGTTGTCAAAGATGTAAAATAATACTGGAGTACCAGGGTAATAATTCTGTACGCCCCATATCCACAATATGACGCCTTGTTCTATAAAAGCTCTTATTACCAAGAAAAAGAGATAAGAAGATAGCCATCCTAGAAAAACTTTTTTCCAAGTGAACGACTTCATCACTTGAGGCATAATGTAAAGGTAATGAAAGTAAAAAACGCTAACGAAGATGATAGCAGTGGTATTATTTAGAATAGAGAAATCAGTAAATCTAATTAAATATGGAGCATTATAATCTAAGTGAACATAGTAAATATAGATGATGAATAGCCATAAGAGTAAGTGTAATTTTCTTTCTTTTTGGATGGATAAAACCTCTACTGTCTTCATAAGTATTGTTTTTTGTAAAGCTATAAAAACTTAGTTTTTAAATAAAGAGTGTTCATCGGATAAAATAGAGTGTTGGTCGAAAAAGTAAAAAGAGAAAGCGCTTACTATTTCATCTTTGTCCTATAATCAAAAGAATATTTAAAGAAGTTTAAGGAAACTGGAAACTGGAAATAGGGAAGTCGGGAGAATACACGTTACGACATCACCAAAAAACAAAAAAATAGAACTATAAAAAAACAAACAATTATGAGAACTAAATTATTCAGTTTATTTGCGATGTGTTTAATGGGAGGGCAAATAGCCAATGCTCAAGTAAACGATAATCTAAAATCAGAACACCCTATCCCAGTACTGAATATGGGAACGTTTCACATGGGGTATACATCTGATGCGAGTACTACAGAGTTCGATGAACACAATTCCAAAAACAAGGAGATGATACACGAGGTAGCTAGAGCTTTAGCGGCCTTTAAACCAACTGTGATTATCGTAGAGCAATTACCAGAATCTAACGAGAGTTTAAACAAGTCTTATCAGGAGTACTTGACAAATCCCAATAAGGTATTTAAAAACCCTAATGAAATAACTTTATTAGCTTTTGAATTAGGACGATTAACTAATGTAGATAAACTATATGGTATAGATTATTCTGAAGGATATAACTATATGATAGCACAGAAAGTAGGAAGGTACAATGATAAGCAATTATATGATGATTATATGGCGGCTTGTTTTAAAGTATTAGATGAAGGAGAAAAAAAGATGAGGGATGTGAAGCAAATGCTTTACTTCAATAATAAAAAAGAGGTATTCGATGCTTTGATTAATCTGAATGCTGATATGCTGACTCATGTGTCTTCTCCAGGCAAGTCTGAAGGAGCTGATGAAGCAGCTAAATTCTATCACCGTAACTTAGTGATGTATTCTAACCTAAACCAAATACCACTGACGAAAGATGATCGTGTATTTATATTAATGGGGGGAACGCATACTGCATTCTTTAATATGTGGTTAGAACGCAGCCCTAAGTATGAGTTAGTAAACACACTAGACTATCTAGAGAAGTTTAAGTAATTAGTTAAGAGTTTTGTACATCCGTCACATCATGTAGAGGCGCATTATTATGCGTGTCACAGGGAATAGGGAACGGGAAACGGAGAATGGGAAACAGGGGACGGGAAACAGGGAACGGGAAACAGGGAACGGGAAACAGGGAACGGGAAACAGGGAACAGAAAATAGGAAAGTCGGGAGAGTTTGCGCAAGGAGGAACATCTGTCACATCATGTAGAGACGCATTATTATGCGTGTCACGGAAAACAGGGAACGGGGAACAGAAAACAGCGATTTCACACCTTCACACCTTCACACCTTCACAAAATTAGGCTACTTAGAGCAATCTGAGTAGTAATAAAAAAGCCCTCATCATTGAGGGCTTTTGTTATTTATGATTTGACAATCTTACCTACGGATACTGTGAATATACCATAGTTATCGATTAACATATTCTGTTTAAACACGCTGTTATAAGCGAATAGTTTATCAAGTTCATACTGAGAACGACGACGCATTACCCAGTCTGTATCTCTGTGACTCTTTAGTACAAAGGCAATTGTTTTTAACTGTGGGTGCCATGGCTGTCCTGTGTACACAATCACGCTGTTGTTAGTCGCTATACTACTTATTCCTTTGATGGTATTGCAAATCATATCGTTATCATCAAATAATTCAAAAATACCTGAAATGATAGTAATATTTGGCTCAAAGTTGAATAGCGGATAAGTGTTTAGATCAAAACAATCATAGTTCGTAAAACGAATACCAGTTAGATTGTGCTGTTTGATATAAGCTTCTCCGACTTCAATATTCGAACGTTTAAAGTCATTGACTACTATTTCTGCATCAGGGTATTTTGCTTTGATGTCGAATAAATAATTACCAGTACCTCCCGCTACGTCTAGTATCTTGATAGGTTTTCCTTGTTCTTGTAACAGCGTTATCTGTTTGTCTATTTGTTGTAATAGATGAACTTTTCGTTGGCGAATACCTGCCCATCCGATAGCGTTAAGGTAGTTCTTATCCATTATTTTACCGAAGCCTAACTTCCCTTGAGGAGTGTTTTTATACACATAGTCAAGAGAGATACCAGAGTCAAAACCATATAACAGTCCTAATCGCATTCCTTCTGATAGAGGACCTATTATACCTAATAGTTTCTTCTGGATTTTATAAGATAGCAATTCGACAGATGGCAATAGACCAAATAACATTTGGTAGTACTCATCAGTAGTAAACTTATCCGCTTTTAGGTTGATTTTTACTTTAGGAGCAGCGAAGCTCTTCTCCATAAACTTAGCAATGTCTTTATACACTTGTTCACGTCCTTTTTCAAATAAGATACCGTGGAAGCTGTCTTTAAGTGTTTTAAACTCTCTTAGGTTACTGCTTAGATTGTGAAAGAAGCGTTGTTGCCATTTGTTCTTGACTACGTAATCTTTCCCAGCTGAGAAGACAATCGTAGGTACAGTAATAGCCGCTGCATCATCTACAATGCGTTTTCCTGCATCCAATAAGTCTACAAGCATACGCCCATTGATAAACTTCGTGATTAACGGGTCGCTATCGTAAGCTACTTGTTGATCTTTTTCATGAGTTAATACCTTAGACTTTACATAGCTTGTCACAATCATATCTGGTTTAAACTTAGTACCCAGTGCTATCATTTCTTTAGCCAAAGGAACGTATAGTTTAATAGAGAATGCTGGAGCAAGTAATGCCATACCTGCGATAGGAACAGCGTAATCGTGTACCCAAGCACTTGCTATAACCCCAGCAATACTATTGGCTACTACGAAAGTGTCGTGATAGTGTATCTGATAGGTATGGTTTAGGTAATGAGCGAAGGCATCTAGGTCTCGCACATAGTCCATAAAGTTAGGAGATACTTCCTGTTCTGTATATCCATGCCCTCTAAAGTCAAAACTAAATACGTTATAATTAGCAAATGGAGCACTCTGTGCAAACTCTGCTAAACGAGCAGAATGCTCATGTCCACGATGTAGGACAATCATTGTTTTTTGTCCTTCTTTGTAATTCCAAGCTCTATAAAATATAGCTGCATTATCAAAGCTAGTGAATGTTCCTTCTATCATATATTAGTGTTTTTTATAGCAATTTATAATTTAAAGATAGCGTTTTGATTAATAGATTGTATATATGCCTGCGCATCTTTTTGTGTGCAACCTGTATAATAAGCGTAAACTAAAGCCGCTATAGTCATGCTTCTAGACAGTCCCATAGCGCAGTGTATATAGATTACAGTATTGTTTTTTTTGTTTTGATAAGCGTTAATAATATGTGTTACGATATGCTGAATATATTCTTGATTAGCCTGTCCTATATCTAAAAGCGGATAAAAGTGATAGGCAGAATGGTGTAATAAATAACTGTTCTCCTTCATCTCAGCAGATAGGTCATAGGTTATCACTTCACTTGAACCAAAATGAGCTGAAGCTTCTTTAGAAGAAAGTAAAGATCCGATATAGAGCTGAGGGATCATCTCTTTGACTTCTACAGGATAATAGACTTTGTTCAGCCTTCTCAGAATATAATAAGTTGTTATATAAGGCAGTAGAACAAGGTATTTCCACAAGTTAATTTGTCCTTGTTTATCTTTGATAAAATAGATATTGTTTTGAATATAAGCTGTACCTATATAGATAAGGTTAGTCGCTATCCAAAGCAATAAAATAGAAGTACAGAGTTCAAGTGAATAACAAACTACCCCCAATAGCATAGTCGCTAAAACAAAATATATCAATCCTTTTTTTATATTGAGGTATAGGGCTTTCTCTTTGTTTGGTAGAAAGATAAAAGTACCTAAACAAACTAGAATGGCTGTGATCAAATCAATGGTGTGATGTTGATAGACAAATAGTGTAGAGAGCGCTACTAAGGCAAGCCAGATATGTAAGAAGACTTTGGTAAATACCTTAAATCTTCTAGTGTGTTCTACAACAGTCATAAACACAACTGCATAGGCTACATGTAGTGATGGAGCTTGATTATAATGGGTATCCCATGTCGTGATAAAGTCAAAAAAGGGGGTAAACAAAGCCACTGTATGCAAAGGTCTCTCTACTGTAAACTGAATAGGGAATACAATAAACCCAATAAAGGCGAATATAGTGACTGCTAACATACGCTTAGTCAGTAATTTCAATTGATAGATGGAATCTACCCAATAAAAAACGAGTAAGAAGAATAGTCCACTAGTACTATAGGGAATAATCATCCACTCTATAAATGGGATATAGTGATCTATCGCTAAGGTCACAGACCAATCCAATGCTCTATATACAGCGTAATACTGTGCTGTCATATATAAAATAATGAAGACAGCATAACAGAGTAGCATTGCTTTGGTTCGTTGTTTAAAAGTAGGAGTTATTTCTTCTTTTGCCATTTTGCTTTTTTGTGCATAATACGTTGTAATATTCCTTTAGGGAATAGCTGTAAACAGCGAATTAGTCGATACATCTTTTTAGGAAAGACTATTAGTTCTTTGCCTTGTGTAATATCAGTATAGATGATGTCAGCTGCTTCTGTAGGGGTGATAACATATTGTTTTTTAGATAAATCATCACTGTTGAGTTCTAGTAGTCTAGGTGTAGCGACATAACCAGGATGCACACTGATGACTTTAATCCCTTTATCCCTATAGGCGCGATGATACGCTTTGGTAAGTGCTACTACTGCTTGCTTACACCTTGTGTAGATTGTCGCCTCCTTATAGTCTAAAAAGGTAGATATCGAAGCGATACAGACGATGGTTCCTCCGTTGTCCTGCATACAGCCTCTCGCTACTTCTAATGCATTTAGGGTTGCTTTGATATTGTTGTCTATCATGGCATTGGTATCTTCCCATGAAATATGCTCTAAGGCACTATCTGTATAATTACCTGCTCCTGCTATCAGTATATCAAGCTTAGTTTGACTAAATGTGTTTATAACATCTCGTAGTTGAGGTAGGTCTGTTGCATCTACTGTATAGACAGTTAGATTAGGATGTACAGAGAAGTCATGTCCTTCTTTATGAGGAATACGACTGCCAATACCTACACGATAGCCCTCTTGTAAATAACGCTGAGCTAATGCCCATCCTATACCTGATGTACCTCCTGTGATAAAGACATTTTTCATTGTTTTAATGCATTAAGGACTACTTGATATCCATAGTCAAATTGTCTAAATATCTGTTCTTTACAGTCTTCTTTAGAGATGGGTAATTGTATTTCTAAAGCAAACTTTCTCCAATTAATCTTACGGCTTAGATAGCCCCCAGAGAGTTTTTGTCTCATATCACTGGTGTCTAATCTATTGGCTGTGATAGCTGCTGCTTGTTGAAGTCGTTCATTTCCACTGTAGCCAAATACAGCTCTTACTAAGCCTTCTTCCATAGTAGAATAAGGAGCTTTGTGCTCTAGCCATATTTCGCTACCTAATGTAGTGGCTAGTTCGAAAGGGATAAGGTCTATCGCTCCTCCTAAATACTGTTTACCTCTATACTGAGCAGGTGCCATATAGAACATATCAGAGGTACTAATACGCATCGCTCTTAAAGATTCTACCCCTAGAAGTAATTCTGTATCTCTCTCTACTGCACTATTTGTGTCAAATTTATATTGATCAATATATTGATATAATGAATCAAGAGGAATATTAGCAGTAGGAATAAGTATTTTCTTAAAGGCTTTCTCGCCCTTTCTCTTTTTGTTCACTCGCTTAGGTGTATATAATATCTCAGAACCAAGGGTAATGACCTCTGGCGCATCAGTATGTGTAGTTAGTAGAGAAGGGAATTTCTCATCTAGGTTTTGAGGCTGATCAACAAAATACTTGCTAAACAGGTCTAATAGATAGGGAGCATTCTCTTTTTTCTTACTGTGCTTGATACAGTAGTACGGAAGGCGGTCTAGTCTCGTCTGATTAGTCAAAAAGGTATTCATCGCAGCAGTCAGAAATTCGTCTGATGCTAGATATCCTTTAATGGCCTCGGGTGTATTAAAGGTGCGTATAATCGATGTAGAGATAGTCGCTCCACAGGTTGAGATAATTAAGTCAGGTCGAATATTGTGTTCGACCATCGCGACATACATACCACAGTACATCACAAAGCGACTTCCGCCACCAGAGAACACCGCTACGCGATTATAAGGTTTTATTTGATCCATAACATGACAATATAAAATAGGGGAGTGGTGTATAATAAACTATCTACACGGTCTAGTAGTCCTCCATGTCCAGGAAGGAGTGTACCTGTGTCTTTGACATTTGCTCTTCGTTTGACTAAGGAGAAGGTTAGGTCTCCTAAAAAACCTAAAACACTCAATGCCATCGCCAGTAGAATAGTCTTTAGCGTAATGGCTTCCCCGAATAGTAAATAGTACATCAGGTTAAATATACCTGTAGTCATCACAATACCACCTATAACGCCTTCTAGTGTTTTATTTGGGCTGATATGAGGAGTTATCTTAGTCTTGCCAAATAGTTTGCCAGCCATATATTGACTCACATCGTTTAGCTCCATTGGGACAACTAATAGAATGAGATATTTATAACCTTCTTTTGCCAATCCGATATAGAATAATATCGCAGTAGATAGCAGGTAAATGGTCATGATCACTAAGAAGAAAGCATAGTTTCTATATTTTAGGTATATACCAGCAGAAACAATCATACTTAAGCCAAGTATAGTAAGTAAACTCTCTTCAATAGGTAGCAGTAATAAACAAATAGTGATAATCAAGGTAGTCAATACAGCTACTCCTAACTTTAGGGATCCTATAGGGATGGCAAAAGTAAATAACTCTAGTTGTCCCCAATAGATTAGGAACATAATGAACATTAATAAATTCAACGGATGTAGTAGTGCTAAGCCAAATACTACAACGATATAACACCATGTCCTAACGCGTAGGGGTACATCTGCAAACTTTCCTTCCTTCGTCATCTATTGTGCGTTTTTAAGTGCTTTACGGCACCTTGTGATTGTACTTAGTACTAATAGTAAATTGATAACGATAAAAATATATAAAGATGCTCCGCTAAGATTAACACCAAAGAATAGGAGTAATCCATATATCCCCAATACTAATGCTCTATCGCTTTTACCCATAGGGCCATCATATCTTCTCTCTCCACCTAATACTTTACCCATTAGCCCTGCGAACTCATTGATAATACTCAAGCCGATAAATAAGACAATCAAATAGGTGCTCTCCGGTTGAAACTTCAACAAGGGAATAAATAAGATAAAGTCAGATAGAATATCACCTACCTCGTTGAGTAATTCGCCTTTCTTAGAAGTCTGATTATACAACCTAGCCATCATGCCATCTAGTGCATTTAATGCCATGCGAATCAGTAGACCTATTGGCAAACAAAGAAAGAAGAAGTGATATACATCTGCATACCAAAATAGCACTGCTAATACAAAAGAGAAGACAATAGCGAATACAGTAATCTGATTAGCTGTTATTTTCTTTTTATGTAATGCATTTAGTATTGGCATTAGTGATTTCTGAAAATAGGGCTTTATCTTATATACGGATATCATAGTTTACGATTTTATTAATAAAGGATTAACGGAATTATAATATTAAAAAACGTTAATGATTGTATTTTTTTAATTATTTTATAGTGTTAAGGTTGTGGTTAATTTGAATTTTGTAGTTAAAAATTGATTGAAAACTGAAAATATTATATAATAAAGTGTTATCTTTAATAGTGAAAAATAGAAATAACAAACATACTATTATAACAGTTAAGTGTTCTTATTTGTTATAAAAAAACTAAAAAAATATTGTACAAAATGTGTGTTTGGCATTTTTGTTGATTTTAGATTATAAATAAAAGTAGTGAAAAATATCCCTTTTATACTAAGATTGTATTTACTCATTTGGGGATTATAGCTTACTACAGAAATCAATTACTCGTATGGCAAGTAAATTAGAACCTATCAAACCCGTACCAGCGTTAATCGCGGTCGCTATCACTTTAATTATTTGGTTTGTTATCCCTGTTCCAGAAGGCGTTAGTCCTAATGCGTGGCAGTTGTTAGCATTATTCGTAGGAACTATCGCAGCTATTATTGGAAAGGCGCTACCTATCGGAGCGGTGTCTATTGTCGCGATAGCCTTAGTAGCGATAACAGGTGTAACTAATCCAGGCAACTCTAAAGCAGCTTTAGCAGATGCTTTAAGTGGTTTTTCAAATGATTTAATCTGGCTTATTGGAGTAGCGGTGATGATCTCTATAAGTTTAAAGAAAACAGGTTTAGGTGCAAGGATAGGGTATTTCCTTATTTCCTTGTTTGGAAAAAGAACACTAGGGATTGCGTATGCACTGTCTTTTGCAGAAACAATATTAGCTCCTGTAACACCAAGTAATACCGCAAGGGGAGGAGGAATTATACACCCTATTATGCGTTCTATTGCAGTGAGCTTTGGTTCTAAACCAGAGAAAGGATCTGCTGAAAAGATAGGACGTTATTTAGCACTAGTGAACTATAATGCCAATCCTATTACTTCAGCGATGTTTATTACCGCTACTGCTCCTAATCCATTAATTGTTAGCTTGGTTTTAGCAGGTACTACTGCAGGAATCACTATAACATGGGGAATGTGGGCACTAGCCGCTTTAGTACCAGGCCTTGTAGCTTTAATCGTGATGCCTTTAGTGATTTATATGATTTATCCACCAGAGATAAAGAAAACTCCTGATGCTCCAGTATTTGCTAAAAAGCAATTAGATGAGTTAGGGCCTATTTCTTTACCTGAGTATATTACAATGGGAGTGTTTACCATCTTATTATTGTTATGGGCAGGAGTTCCGGCAATGATTTTTGGAGATACTTTTGCTGTTCAACCAACAGCGGCAGCTTTCTTAGGATTGGGAATTCTTATTGTCACAGGTGTATTAACTTGGGAAGATATCTTAAAAAATACAGGGGCTTGGGATACGATAGTATGGTTTGCAGCCTTAGTGATGATGGCAGGTTTCTTAGGTAAACTAGGTTTAGTAGGATGGCTCGCTACAACAGTAGGAAAAGGTATTGCAGGATTAGGATTATCGTGGATACCAGCTACGCTTATACTACTTCTAGTATATGTATACTCTCATTATTTCTTTGCAAGTACTACAGCGCATATTACAGCGATGTTTGCAGCCTTTTTTGCAGCAGGTATAGCTCTTGGAGCACCTGAGATGTTATGGGCATTAGTACTAGGATTCTCATCATCTATAATGATGTCACTTACACATTATGGTACAGGTACAGCCCCGATTATCTTCGGGACAGGGTATACAACATTAGGAGAATGGTGGAAAGTAGGTTTTGTAACTAGTGTGGTTAACCTAATTATATTTATTCTAGTAGGAGGCCTATGGTGGAAAGCACTAGGGTATTGGTAAGAGAATAAGACTTATTATATAAGCAAAAGCCAGTCGAGATTGACTGGCTTTTGTGTATAAATCAATGAAGTATAATGAGAGAAAATCTCCTTAATTAGATTAAAACTTATAGTTAAATGATAAAGTAGCTATTCGACTATCTAGATCATATTTCTTGCGAATATTAGAATTGAAGTTATCTCCTGTTACATTATAGTTCACAGTATTTAGAACATCTGTTACAGCTAGTTTAATAGTTGCTTTGTCTTCTAATAGGGCTTTAGATAAACCGATTGTTAAGTCAAAATAACTATCTCTTTTGTATAGACCTAAGTTTGACTTAGAGAAGTACTGTGCATTGAAATCAGCCTTTAATCCTTTAACAATGGTAAAGTTGTTTTGAGAGTTAAAAGTGAAAGCTACTTGTGAACTATTGATTTCTGTTCCTTGATAGTTTCCTTCATATTTGTTGTTAAACAAATTAAACATATTACTCATAGACCACCATTCTGTAGGGCTTACTGTACCTGTTACATTCGCACCATAGTGATAAGATTTGTTTAAGTTCTCTTGCGTACTTACTAAGATACCTGTATCTGCTTGGTAATTATACACATTGGTCATCACATCGTTCGTCACACTGAAGTACACATTTGCGATAAGGTACTTACTCCATGTATATCCTACCTCAGAAGCATGTGTTATCTCAGGTTTTAACTTAGGATTCCCTTGCCAATAGTTAAAAGGGTCATCATAAAAACGGAATGGGTTTAAGTCAAAGTGACTCGGTCTATTAATACGTTTACTATACGAAGCATAGAAGCCATGTGCATTATCTGTTTCGTATTTGATAGAGGCACTAGGGAATAGTTTAGTATAATCGTTTTTACTGTATTCTTTAGTCGTTTTTTGGTCTATTTCAGTTTGTGTAAACTCTGAACGCAATCCTATTTGGAAACTCCAATGCTCTAAACTAAGCTTGTAGTTAGCATAAGCAGCGTGTATCTGTTCATTGTATTTATAGTGATTCGTTGAAGCAGGATCTACTTCCCATCCTGAATTATTTTGGAATTCATAAACAGATGGATTGTCATTTGATTTGACAATTGACTTCCATCCTGTCTCTAAAGCGTGCTTATCATCAAGAGGTAAGGTAAAGTCTAATTTACCATTAAATACTTTAAAATGTGATGGAATATATCCACGTCTATTTCTATATGGAGCATTTGAGTTATTTAATAAAACGTCAGCTAATTGAGATTGTTCAGATCTAAACTTAGAAGTCTCATATTCTAAATCTACATCTACTTTACTCCCCTTATCATTGAATAAATGAGAAGCAGTTAAGTTAAATGTGTAATCATACCAATGCTCTTTATTTCCGTTGTCTGTATTAACATGTGAATTCAATGTTTCTACAGGAGCATAGATCATATTATATCCTTTAGAATAATCTTCATATCTCCCGATTTTAGCATCGAATAAGAAGCCCACAGTTGTTTTAGAAGATAGAGAGTAATCCACTCCAAATTTGAAGTTATTAGAAGTAAGAGGCTCATTACTAGTGAAGCGTTGTTCACTGTGTCGGTCTATCACAGAAGGATTAGTAGTGTTGTAGAAGTCTTGAAGATAATGCTTGTGTTCTTCTTCCCCTCTAAAAGTATAACTATAGTCTCCAAATAGACTTAGTTTCTCATGCGTATACCCTAGATTAAATCCTGCATTAAGGCGGTTTTTACGTCCTCGTCCTGCATTGACAAAAGAGCTTCCTTTCAGCCCTTCCATATTGTACTTCTTTAATACAATATTGATAATACCAGCATTACCAGCAGCATCATATTTAGCAGATGGGTTAGCGATAATCTCTATATTTTTAACTTGAGAAGAGTTGGTTGATCTCAAGAGATTGGCTAGTTCTTTTGCAGATAGAGAACTCAGTTTTCCATTTAGCATTACACTAACTCCTTTTTTACCTCTCAGAGACAATTCACCTTCTTGAGATACAACCACTCCTGGAGCTCTTCCAAGAACTTCAAGTACTGTACTTCCATCTGATAAAGCACTATTCTCTACACTAAACACCATTTTGTCAGCTTTCTGTTGGAATACAGGAGCTTTAGTAGTGATTAATACTTCGCCAAGGTTTGTATTAAATGCGTTGAGTATACTGTCTAATTGTGCTTCTGTTTGGGCATAGGTACCCAGGCCGCATAGTGATAGCAGCCATATATATGGTCTTTTCATTGTTTTAAAATTATTTAGTAGTCTTTTTTTTATTGCGTCTTCCCCAGTAGATAACAAAACCTGTAATAGGAAGAGAGGCACAGAATAAGCTAAGGATAAAAGCAATTATTTTTCCTGGCATACCAAAGAAAGCTCCTACGTGCAAATCATAAGTAGCACCAGTAGCTCGTTCTGCTAATAATCGTTCTCCATGAGATCTATTGAACAATAGCTCTCCAGAGTGTTCGTCAAATATCATGGTATGTGAGTCATTATATTTGAATTCGTGATCTTTAACACGAATAGTCATATTATCGTGATGATGATCAGCGTTCTCATGATCTTCTAAGTCAATACCAAAGGAGAAAGCATTAGGGTAGTGCTCTTTTACAGTTGCAGCTATGCGATCTACTGTTGTTGGAGTTTCCATAGACTCAGGAGCTGTAGTCTTATAATGACTAAAGTCTGGTGCATACATAGAAAACCCGTTGATTAAGAAGTAGACCCAACTCATAGTAATACGGAAAGAGTACATAATCCCTGTAATAGCCACTATTAAAGCTAGAGCCGAAGAGTAAAATCCAAGTATATTGTGAACGTCATAATTTTTACGGCGCCAACCTTTTACTTTCTTCCATCTAAACCAAAAGCGTTGTTTACGCATATTCTTATTCTTAGGCCACCATAGTATAATCCCTGTGATTAGCATAATCACAAAGATTATAGTAGCTACACCTACTATAGTACCTCCTACAGCATTACTCAAAAGTAATGAGCGGTGAAGAATCATAGTGAAGAAGAAAGGGCTTTTCAATAGGTCATCGACAGCAATTACTTCTCCTGTATACTGATTGACATAGACTGTTTTAAAAACGAGATAAGTATCGAAATAATTCCATCCTTCCGGATTGGCTTTAAACAATCCAAATTGATAAGAACGAGTAGGATCCATTGGGATTGTTACTTCCTCTGCTGGAACTTCTTCGTTAACTAATTGTGCATTAACTAGTTCTTTTAGTTCACGAATAGGAATCGGTTTTTTATTTTCAATATCTTGTTCGCCATGATAGATCATGTCTTGTTTAAGATAGGTAGAGATATCCTCGTTGAAGACAAAAACAGTTCCTGTAAGTGATACGATAAGTACAATTATACCTGACAGTAGTCCTAACCACAAGTGGAGTTTAAGCATATACTTTTTGAAAATCCCCTTGGTTTTCTTGGGCTTATCAGTTTGCATAATAATCAATTATTTAGATTTAATAAATATAATTAGGGTGTCGCAAATATATAATTATTTATAATCATTCTAAGTATAAGTTTGTTCTAAATGAGAAGTATTTTATAATAAGTTGATTATTAGTGGATATCAATAATATTTTGTGGTTTTTTATAGTTAGTTTAAACCAATATCCACATTTGATAAATGCTACAAAGTAATGCTAATTCATAGTTTTTTTCATCTAATGGTCTCTTGCAATTTTAAGTTTACCTATCAGACTTATAGGTTTAAAGAGAAAGGAATAATTGAAAAATCACTAATTTTGAATATAGGTTTAAAAGTCTATAATACAGTGTTTTAAAAGGATTTAATTAAGAAATAGTGTATCTGTAAGAAAATAGTTGAAAGGTGGATTTATGAATTTTGACTCTCGTCTTTTGATTTTGTCATTGTATTTATCTTTTTTAATAAAGCTAACGAGAGTCCTAATAGAAGAAGAAGTAAAAGACGATTTAGTTACTTTTTAATAGGAGGATAGTTCTTGTTAGGTAGACTTGGAGAATGTAATTATATCAGTACTATTCTTTCAAAATGTTTTTTAAGTCCATTCGTTCGTGTAAGAAGCGAATGACTAAAATATCTTTATTCTGTAGTATTTGATAGAATATAATATGTTTACCTATAGCAAAACCTAAGAGATGTGTATTTATCCTGGCGTAACTTTTTCCAAGAGTTGGATTATTGGTTATTTTCTGACAAGTTTCAATTAATAGAGTATAATATTTATTAGCTTGATGCTCAGACCATGCTTCAAAAGTATATGACCAAATTTCGGAGAGATCCTTAACCGCACGGTTAGTCAAAATATACTTTGCCATTATTTCTATTTGTTAGCCTTTAAAGCTTTTAGATGGTTGTTAGGGTCAAAGTCTTCAGCTATTCCACTATCAATTCCTTCTTGTATAGCATTTCTTAATACTTGTATCTCATTTTCTTCTTTCTCAAGAAGACGTAGACCAGCGCGAATGATCTCACTAGCATTTTTATAACGACCTTCATTTATTTTAGCTTCAACAAAACCTTCAAAGTAGTCTCCTAATGATACTGATGTATTACGTCCCATAACTTCTATTTTTATCAAAGTTACCAAAATTTGATAATTTTAGATAGCGCATTTACTTTTATTTAGTATTTATTTTCAGTGTGTTAGGAGGCTTATAAGAAAAAAGAGTTGACCCAACTGAGCCAACTCTTGCGAATTACTTATTATGTATCAATCTAAACGACTACTTTGCAGCCCATATTTCTATTTCTAATTGAATCTCTGGCAATCCTAGTGCTGTGATATACCCAACAGTCATAGATGGGTAATCTGTACCAAAAGTGTTATCCCAAACTTCGTAGAAGAAGTCCCAGTCTATCTCTTGTGTCGCCCAAATATTAACTTTAATAACATCATCAGCAGTTAGTTTTTGACTACCTAATACTTGGATGATATTCATAAATGTGTTTTGTACTTGCGCATTAAATGTAGAAGGGATATTCCCCATCGCATCT
Source organism: Myroides sp. C4067 (assembly GCF_038039665.1). NCBI lineage: Bacteria > Pseudomonadati > Bacteroidota > Flavobacteriia > Flavobacteriales > Flavobacteriaceae > Myroides > Myroides sp. C4067. The sequence goes on along the minus strand of NZ_JBBPHJ010000015.1, from coordinate 31,997 downwards.
GTACCTATTTGTCCTGAGAATGTATATAGATTAGCTCCTTTAGGAACCACAGTCACATGAGAATATCTTCCCACTGGTGCTGCTAAAGTGCTAGGATTAAGTCTTTGTATTTTTGTATTCATCCGCTATAAATTATTGTTTCACGCGCGAAATTAATCTATTGATTTTTGAATTTAAGTTTCCTAACTAACTTTAGCTTTTTTATAAGATAAATGGCTGTTTTTAGGGGTAAACATGTTTTCTAAATTTAGTTATTTTTGCTCATTATGCTAAACATAATAATATGGAAACTATTAATTACCAACTATTTTTAAAAGAGATAGCACCTTTTGAAAACTATTTGTTTTATAAAGCTTTAAAAGAGGAAGAAGTAATAGATTTAGAGTCAAGCATCTCAAAATCGCTACCACCTTATTACAGAGAGTTCTTGTTAACTATTGGTATCTATCAAGATGTTATAGAAGGGCTATTCATCAATAAGAACGAATGGATAGAACAGAATGGGTATTTAGGTGAAGTAGAAGAGAACTATGTGATGATAGGGGATAATGGAGGTGAAGACTTTTGGTTGTTACGTACAGATGATATAGATGATCGAACAGTTTATAATTGGGTAGATGACGAAATAGAAGAAACTGGTTTTGCTTTCGAGGATCTACTTGAGAGATGTTTAAACAATTTGAAGGATGATAGCTTATGTAAATTAAGCAATGATAAAAAAGCTTTAAGGATTAACTTCGTTTTACGTCCTGAACAAGAGAATAAACTAAGTGAAGTCTTAGGTATAGAATATACAGCAGAGTGGATAGAAGATATCCCTAATTTTGAAGATTTGAGAGATTATTTAAAAGATCAGCAGTTAAGTGTTTATAATATTCATGCAAAGTTAAATGGTCAATCTATTGAGATAAGAAAAGAGTATAGTGATAAAACAAAAGAAGCTGTGTATACTTTTGGTTATAATGAATCTTTATCAGTGTTAAGAGAGAATTCTAAAATAGAAGAGTATCAAACTTTGATAAAAGAACAGTTTCGCAACTCTTCTGTAAGCGTTTTTGATATTTATAATACCGATTTAACTGATTTAGTTTGGTAAGAGGCATATTATACTTTTTGGTGTTCTTTTTTATACTGTGAGGGAGTCATTTGTTTATATTTTTTAAACAATTTAGACAAATGACTTTCATCGTTAAAGCCTAGTTCAAAAGCTATTTCTTTTAATCTGGTATTGCTGTACTTAAGCCTAGTTTCTACTAACTTTAGCTTGTAATCTAAGATATAGTCTTGTAGTGATATCCCTGTCTGTTTCTTAAAATATTCACCCAGATAGTTTTTAGAAATACTAAACTCATTGGCTAACGCTTCTAAAGTCAACTTCTCCTTATGCCCAATGTGTTGCTGAATATAAGTGATCATTTTCATAATATCTTGTGCCTTTCTATTCTCATTGACTTGCTCATAATCGTGTAGAATAAGGTTACGAGCTACAAGGTTGAGTAGGATAGAAATGCATTGTCTTATGATTAAATAATCTTGTGTATGGTTATTGTGCTCTCGTTGAATACTGAGCAATAACTGTTCTGCAAATACAGCATCTTCTTTAGACTGAAACACACATCCCGCTTTAGTATGGTAGTTATGTGTGATATAGGTCAGCTTATTGATATTATCACAAGTCTCTATGCGATCTGCCTCTGTGCGAATCTGAGTGATAAAGCTCTGAGGGCATTCTATCACGAGGATTTGACCATCTTTACTTTCAAAAGAATACGGTGTATCAAAAGGAATAATAAACAGTTTTCCCTTTTTAAAAGGGACTTTATGATCTTCATATCGACTCATCCCTTTTCCCTTTTGTATATACACGATAGTGAGATGCGTTTTTGGTTGTATACTAAAAACATCATCTATCAGTAGATGTTCTGTGATATGAATAGGGTCGAAGGTGTTTTTAGAAGTCATATTGTTTACTGTAAAAACCTTTTAAAGTACAAGATAATTTGTATCTAGGGTATTTCCTTTGCAAAGGAATAAAAATAAACAATATGAATGAATATAAAAATAGGTGGACTATTCTACGCTATTTAGTTATAGGAGCTTTTCTATCTCCTTTAGATTACTTTATTGTCAATATGGCGCTACCTGCGATTAAAGAATCGTTTCATGCAACAGAGAACCAATTACAGATGGTCATAGCGATATATGGACTTACGTATGCTGCTCTGGTAGTCTGTAGTGGAAAGCTTGGCGATATATATGGTAGGAGAACCATCTTTACGACAGGGCTGTGGATATTCTTAATCTCCTCTTTGGCGTGTGCATTTTCTCCATCTGTACAGATGTTGATTTTCTCTCGTTTTTTGCAAGGAATAGGAGCCTCTTTATTAGCTCCGCAAGTATTAGCATCTATTCGCATCCTTTTTGACGAATCAGAACGAGCAAAGGCTTTAGGGCTTTTTGGTTCTGTATTTGGCTTAGCAGCTATAATAGGACAATTATTAGGTGGTGTACTATTAAATATTCATTTGTGGAATCTAACGTGGGAGATTATCTTTTTGGTAAATGTACCTGTGGCAGCTATTTGTCTATACGGTATTTATACTACTATGCCTAAGGAGAAAGTACAAAAACAAAAGTTAGATTACTTAGGTGTAGTCCTTGTGATTAGTGCGTTACTTTGTTTTATCACTCCTTTGATTTATGGGAGAACCTATGATTGGGTGTGGTGGATATTTGCTATTATAGGAGGTAGTATAGCACTTGCTATTAGCTTTGTGAAGTATGAACAATATAGAGAACAGCGCCAAAAACCTGTCTTGTTATCTATCTCTTTGTTTAGTAATAAATCCTTTGCTTATAATTTGCCTATCATTTTGTTTTATAATTTTACCGCAGGGCTATTCATCTGCTATCCCTACTATTTACAGTCTTATCTAGGGTGGGATGTATTAGTAGCTGGTATGGCTGTTTTGCCTTATGGAATAGGTTTCTTTCTAGGGCCAATCTTATTTGCTAAGGTAGATAAGCAAGCTTCTTTTTGGATAAGATCAGGACTATTGTTATTATTAATCTCCTTCGTAGGGTTAGGTATATTATTTAGTCAATATGGTACACCGAACGCATTCATGCATGGCTTATTTTTATCAGCAGGACTTGGACATGGGCTGTTAATGCCTGTGATGATGAAAGAGAGTATTAAGTCCATAGCAGTAGATCAAGTAGGACAAGCATCAGGTATCGTGAGTACTACGATACAAGTAGGCAGTGTATTAGGAGGAGCAGTAATAGGTACTATATTCTTTAGTTTAAGCAGTACTTTAGACTATCCTAATGCCTTTGGGATAGCAATAGCAGTAATAGGGTTAGTACAGATTATTGGTTTGCGGTTATCCCTAAGGGGAATTAGGAATTAAGAATGTTACCTATATACATATAACCGTAGGGGCGAATTGCAATTCGCCTTACAAAAAAACGATTAAACAACATCACACAAAAACGATTTCACGGTTTCACAAAAAAACAAAAAACATGGATTTAGCAAAACAACAGGTAATAGACTTTCACATCAATATACAGACTTGGTTTAACGGCACAGCATCTAATAAAGAAGAGTTGTATCAAGCGATAGTAAGTACATTCGACCCATTATTTGTAATGACTAACGGAGATGGTAAGAGTATGGGGTATGATACATTTACACAATGGTTAACTACTGCTTATGGAATCTTTCCAACAAGACAAATAGAGGTTAAGGATATAGAAGGATACGCTACTTTCGGACATGCAGTAGTTCACTATATAGAAATACAACAGACAGATGATTTAAAAACAGTTAGAGAATCATCAGCAGTATTTACCTTAAAAGAAGGTAAAGCGATGTGGTATAGCTTAGTGGAGCGTTGGGTTTTATAGGTTCTCGGTTCACAGTTTACGGTTTACAGTGAACCGTAAACTGTAAACCTTAAACTGTCCACCATTAACTACTTTCTATCTAAATCGACTATCAACATAGGATTATCTTGACGCAATTGTTCAAGTAGTTTCTCTGTTTCAGAAGTCTTAGGGTTTTCTAGTAAAGCATCATACTCTTTCTGGGTAATACCAACCATCTGTAAAAAGTCTATACGTCCATTAGGAGTCTCTAAAGAGCCTAGTTCTGGGTCTAATGCAAAAGCGATAGCTACTAAATCTGTATCGTAATCTAAACGAATAGGACTATTAGTAGGGATAAAGTGAAACTCTTCAAACCATTTTCCTGAGCTAAATACATACTTAGCCAAGTTGTTCATTAGATTCATCGCCCAATGAAAGTTTTCATCTCCTTGCTTTTTTAGACGCATTGTCAATTCAAAACCATATCCACTAAAGTCATTGTCTACAGCTTCGTCATTATAATATAAGTCAGAGAATCCATAGGTAACGATATGGAAGTGGTCTGTCTGCTGATCACTATTATATACACTTAATCCATCTAAAGGATTTTCTCCACCTAAAGAGTAAGGTAATGCATTGCCGAAGTGCTGAGGTTCTTGCTCTCCATATTGTTTTGCTAAGTGATCAGAGATAGCATCCCATCCCACTGCATCTTCTTCATTGTATTTTTGTTGGTATTCTTCTTTTGTCATTTTTTACTTTTTATGAGCGTTATTTTATGCGTCTTATAGCTTAACAAAAATAGTGTTTTTGTTAAAATAAAACAGATAAAAACGTTGTGTTACAGTGGTGTAGTGTTAAAAAAGACGGCATAGCACAAAGTTGAAAGTTAAAACAAGAGATGTTATTAATAATAGAATTATCTTTAAGGATTCTAAAAAACAAGCATTAATTATATGAAAATAGCCATCGTATGCTATCCAACCTTTGGGGGTAGTGGTGTAGTAGCCACAGAATTAGGGTTGGAATTAGCGAAAAGAAATCACGAAGTGCATTTTATTACTTATAGTCAACCAGTGCGTTTAGCCTTGCTAAATCCTAATATATTTTATCACGAAGTAAATGTTCCTGAGTATCCATTGTTCCATTATCAGCCTTATGAACTTGCCTTGTCAAGTAAATTAGTGGATATGGTGAAACTATTCAAGATCGATGTACTGCATGTACACTATGCTATTCCTCATGCTTATGCAGGGTATATGGCGAAGCAGATGTTGAAAGAACAAGGGATTAATCTACCGATGATTACAACACTACACGGTACAGATATTACTTTAGTAGGAAATCACCCGAACTATAAGACTGCAGTGAGCTTTAGCATCAATAATTCTGATTATGTGACTTCTGTATCTCAATCTTTAAAAGAATCTACGCACTGCCTGTTTGGTACTGAAAAGGAGATTCATGTTATTCCTAACTTTATAGAGGTAAAAGAATTAGACTGTGAAGACACACCGTGTAAGCGTAGTGCTATGGCGGGTAAAGATGAGGTGATCGTAACGCATATCAGTAACTTCAGAAAGGTGAAACGCATCGAAGATGTAGTCTCTATCTTTTATGGAATCCAAAAAGAGAGACCTGCCAAACTGATGTTAGTAGGGGATGGACCTGAGAAAGAGCGTGCAGAACGCCAAGCATTAGAATTGGGAATCTATGATAAGATTATCTTCTTCGGTAATAGTAATGAGATAGAGCATATCTTGTCCTATTCTGATCTATTCTTATTGCCATCAGAGACAGAGAGCTTCGGTCTAGCAGCCTTAGAAGCAATGGCGATGGGAGTACCTGTTATCTCTAGTAATACGGGAGGTCTTCCTGAGGTGAATGAGCATGGTGTATCAGGATATCTTAGTAATGTAGGAGATGTAGAGGATATGGTAGCGAATGCATTGAAGATTGTAAAAGATCAAGATACGCTATGTGGTTTTAAAGAACGCGCAAGAGAAGTAGCGAAGAAATTCAGTATAGATAAGGTCGTACCTCTATACGAAGATATTTATCGTGCTGCGATAGAAAAGAAGTAAGAATACTTTAAATAGAAAAGGGAGTCAAGTGATTGACTCCCTTTTTATTTGCTGTGTATTTTGGTATCATCTTCTTTATCAGTAAACCAAAGTACAAATACCTCTATTTAGCATAGATAACCATACTAGGGTTATATTCTTTTGTATTATATAAAGTTAACCTTTGTGCAGTATTATTGATAGGATAAAAGAACTGTATATCTGCTACTAAGAGCTCAAATTTTTCATCCGTATCAATACAATTACATAGCCAGTCAGTTTCGTTTACAATAGGATCATGTATCGAAAATTCTATATTTAGCTCTCTAAGTGGCCCTTCTTTGGATAAGTTGTTGTCAGGGTGTATCGCAAAGGCTCTAATGCGCAGGAGTGCATCTGTACAACCTTTTGGGAAGACCACTTGTTCTTTTGGGATAAAAGAAGGTACCCGTACTGGCAGTACTTCTTTGTCTGTGTGTTGTACAATAATTCTTTCGAGGAAAGTTTCTTTAAACAAAACTTTTCTATTGAACTCAAAACCTTCAAGTGCTTTACAATTGACCGAAAAAATCGACCTTTGTTTAAAATCAATCTTATCCTCCTGGTGCATGATACTCATGAGTTGCCCTAAAAAACGAGAATGCATATAGCTCTCATGTCTTTTGTTTAAATGAATCTCGATTACCTGTCGAATAAAGGAAGAGTTATGAGATACACTTCGCATTAATTTTGCATTGTGGTTTTTTGATTTGTCTTGTTTTGAACGATTAGGCCTTGTTTGCAATATCTGCTTGCCTCTGTGTTCTTTTCCATAAATAGGTCCTATTATACCTACTAGGAGTTTTTTGGAATTAATTCTAGCCATAATGTTGTTGGTTTTAATAGTTGATAATAAGTGTTTTATATCAAAAATCGAGCCGAATGTTCAGCATCTGATGGTAGAATTATAGCATAGTGATCGCATTCTTTTATAGCTTAATTATGTGACCACTATGCGATAAGTATCCGATAGGTATGCAATCAGTGCCATTAAAAAGTAATGCTTATCTATTTGTTTAAAAATGCATCTGTATAAAAAAGGGTTATTCTAATCATGAGAATAACCCTTTTTAGGATATATAAATAACTAAGCTTCTTTTTTAGTGCTAAATATAGTAGAGCCTACACTCGCAGTGATCACACAGGCTATAGAGATCCACTGTGTCAAGGTGAGGTGCTCTTTTAAGAATAGAAGACCTGACATGGCTGCAAAGGCAGGCTGTAAACTAGTAAGGATACTGAATGTCTTAGCGGGTAACTTCTTTAGTGCAACTAAATCTAGAGAGAATGGTAAGGCACTAGATAGAATAGCTACTAATGCTCCAAGTCCTAGACTACTCCAGGTCAACTTCTCTAGTCCTCCCATAAATAAGGCTACAGGGACTACGATAAACGTGGCGAATACAAGACCTACTGATACTGCATGGTTTGTATTCATCTCTTTAGAGACTTTACTTCCCATCACGATATAACACGCCCAAAACACACCTGCTGTAGCGGCTAATCCTAGTCCTATAATATCTACATTGTTAGTCTGCCATGGAACGATCAATAAGATTCCTGCACAAGCAAATAAAGCCCATACGATATCTAATACTTTTCGAGATAAGAATAGCGCTAGAAATAAAGGCCCTATAAACTCTATCGTTACTCCTAGTCCTAATGGGATGCGCTGTATAGCGAGATAGAAGATCATATTCATCAGGGCAATAGAACCTCCAAATAGCCCACAGTACAACCATTCTTTTTTAGAGAACTTCGAAATCTTCGGACGATTAATAATATTAAGGAATATAGCTGATATGCCTATTCTCAAAGCGGTCGTTCCGGTAGCTCCAACTACAGGAAATAATTGCTTGGCTACAGATGCTCCCCCTTGTACACACATCATAGAGGTCAGGGCAGCAGCAACTGAAGATGCTGTAGTGTTTTTTTTCATTTATAATGGTTAGGTAGTAGAGGCTTGTATGATGTAGTATATCTAGGTTAGTAGGTATAATACTTCATATAGCGAACTTGTCTTAAGGTTAATCTCCAAAGCTATGATAATTTCTAAAACTATCAAATAGAAGAACAAGTACTTATTTGAATGGAGTTAATAAGGAACAATACTCACCTATTGAAAGGAGTAGATAGGGATAGAATTACATAAGGTGATTTTCGATATAAAATATTTTTATTGGGTGAATATGAGCTTTTTTTGAGTGAATGAATATTTGAATTTTCTCACTCAAAAAAAATGGGGTTTGGCACTTTATTGTTATGATACATAGTGTGTTAGAATTAACTTAGATTTAAAATTAGAGCTATGGCAAGATATAAAGCTACGGTGATACGCACATATAATAATGAGCAGGTTTACCTCGAAAAAGGGATGAGTGTTGATTTTGTGTCATTTGCACATCCTTGGTTAGACAATGGCAAGGTGGTACAAGAGGCGTTTAGACGAGTATATGGTATTGATTTCTCTAAAGGCGGCGGTTGTAGCCCTGCTTTTATAGAAGTGGTGGAGGTTTAGTTAGGAACAAGAGGCTACAGTTTACGGTTTACAGCAGACGGTTTACAGATTATAGTTTACAGTTTACAGTTTACAGCAGACGGTTTACGGATTATAGTTTACAGTTTACAGCAGACGGTTTACGGATTATAGTTTACAGTTTACAGCAAACGGTTTACAGTTTCACAACATCACGGTTTCACAAAAAAACAAAATCACAACATCACAAAAAATAAAAAGTTGGCTGGTGTTTTTTGACAGTCATCGCTGATATGTTTGCACTGTCACTGTAATACAATGGAAGTATTACTTAAAAAAATTAATATGAGTAGAGTAATGTTTTTGCCTTGGATTGGAACAGAATATCAACAAGGCATAAAAGGAAAGAAAGTATTAGTGTTAGGGGAAAGTCACTATTGTGCAAATGAAGGTGATGCTGTGCCAACCTTGACACAAGAGATCATCATGGACTTATTTGATTCTAACAGTCCACATGAAGGGTATAAGAATACGTATACCAAGTTTGCGAAGGCGATAGCAGGAACAGATTTGGATTATAAGGGAAAAGAGAAAGTATGGAATTCTTTAGCCTTTTATAATTATGTACAAGCTCCTATTTCGGGTGCCAGAGTAGCGCCAACGGCTCAGGAGTTTAGGGCAGCAGAGAGTGCTTTATTTGAGGTGTTAGAACAACTACAGCCTGATTATGTAATCGTGTGGGGAAATCGCTTATATGATAATTTGCCTAATACTGGTGCTCAAGGAAAAGAAGTGATAATGTCTGAGACAGACCTACACGAGGTATGGTGCTATACATTATCTAATCAGAAGATTATCCCTATGCTAAGAATGACTCATCCGTCTGCAGCTTATAGTTGGGATTATTGGCATGAGGTAATTAATATGTTTTTGACAACCAAATATTGATTAGTAGAAAGATAATTTAAATGTTATAGGAGAATAAAAAAAAGACAAATTCACAATAATACAAGTGAAAGAATGAAGGACTTAGTAAGAATATACAATGTGTTAGACCTATTTGAACGCAAGAAGCATTGTAAGAAAGAAGATATTCTAGAGGCTGTAGGAAAGGCAGAAGAGAAAACAATTAGTTATGAGACATGGAACCGTCTGCGCAAGAAGATGGACATAGATTATGGTTTTGAGGTAATCTATGATAAAGGCGATGATTCGTATAGTCTAAAAATACATGATAAAGTAGACTATGAGAAACTGATGGAGATGATTTACCACTTCAGAACAGCTGATCTTCTTCAGTCTTATGTGAAAGGTGATAAAAGAATGGTAGACCATCTAGATTTCGAAGAGGGACTAGCTGTGCGAAATGAGAGTCATCTGGATAGATTAAGAGAAGCGATGCTAAAGAAGGAGTCTGTCATGATTAAGCATCAAGGATATAGAAAAGATAAACCTTCTGAGACTATAGTGAATCCTCTATACCTTAAACAGTATCAGAACAGATGGTATTTAATCGCTGAAGTAGAGGAGACGAAAGAGTTTAGAAGCTTTGGTATGGATCGCATCCAAGAGGTTCATTGCTTAGAGAAGAATTTTAAAAGTAGAATAGCAGAGGCTAAGAAGGCATATAGTCAAATAGTAGGTGTAAATCTAGGGGATAAGAGTCAGAAACTACAGGATATAGTCATCCTCTTCGAACCTGATCAAAAGCCTTACCTCGAGAGCCTTAAGCTTCACCATAGCCAAACGGTCTTAGAGGATACAGAACATAGATATAAAATAAGAATAACAGTAAAACCCAACTATGAACTCCAACAACAAATCCAAAAGTTCGGCGACTTAGCTGAGGTAGTTGAAGGCGAATGGTTGTGTTATTAATAGAGAAGTTTAATTTAAAAGATATAAATAATGAATCAAGAACAAAAAAATAAAGCAGAGAAACTTTTTGGAGAATATCAAAATAGAAGAATTAGTAGTGGTGATTTAGATAAAGCAGATAAAAAAGCTTCGAATCTAGGATCTAGAATAGCTGATTTTAAATTGTTGTTACGTTTAATGAAAGATGTATTAGGTGGAAGATATAAGATTTCTGCAAAGGAAATAGCAATTCTAGGAGGAGCTATAGCTTATGCTATTAGCCCTATAGATGCAATCCCTGATGTTATTCCAGTAATAGGTTGGGTAGATGATATTAGTGTTGTAGGATTAGCAATGACTTCACTTGCGGGTGTATTAAGTGCATATAAGTTCAAAAACGGAATTAAATAATGAATGCAGATACAATTTTGACAGAGGTAATAAATAAATCATTATCTCTACCAGGAGCGAAAATAAATAGAGAGCAATATTTACAAGGAATTTTTAGTAAATACTATAATGAATATGAATTGGAGTTAATAATAGAAGAAGGTACTATAAAAAGGAATGTTAATATTGAGTTGATTAGAAAGTTAAGTAATGATGTTATTTCAAGTCATTTGGTTAAAGTTACAGGAAGTTCTGCCCTTGCTGGTTTACCTGGAGGGATAGCATTAGCTGCAACAATTCCATTAGATTTAGCACAATATTATTATCATATTATAATAGTAGCACAGAAATTAGCATATTTATATGGTTGGCCTAGTTTAGAAGATACAGATAATGAAGAATTAGTTAGTGTATTGATTCTTTTTATAGGTGTAATGTTTGGAGCAAATGCAGCAAATAAAGCAGTAGTAGAACTAAGTAAAAGGTTTTCAGTGGAATTTGTAAAAAGAGTTCCACAAAAAGCACTAACAAAATATGCCGTTTATCAATTAGCAAAACAGATTGCTAAATGGGTTGGAGTGAAAATGACGAAAGAAACTTTTGCAAAAAGTGTATCTAAGGTTATTCCTTTGTTAGGGGGAGTGGTTTCAGGTGGAATAACTTATATGACCTTTAAACCAATGTGTAAAAGATTAACTGCAAAATTAGAAGAAAGCATGATATATTTAAAATAACTCCCACTTAGCGATATTTCGTAGCAAGGAAGCTGGTTTTAGAGAATAATAAGTAGATGTTTTAGAGCAAAAAATACTTTAAAATTTGGTAGTTCAATATATAATTGTTTTCTTTGGCCTCGGTAATAGATTAAAAAAGAGCTCTTTTGAGCTGTATTTGATTGGTTATGAGAGGGAGATAGGAGCAGGGAACCAAAAATATGAAATTACCATTCTTAAGTTAGAATAATTAATTCATCTACTAAATTAATATCACAGTTAAAGCCTATCCTTATAAAGGATGGGCTTTTCTTTTTATACATGAGATTTGAAATGTTAATTTATAGGATTAGAATAAACGAAAGAGGGAGGCTTATATTGGCTTTTTATAGGTTGATAGATTGCTGAAATGATATTCTTATAAAGGAATGATAATAATTACAGTTGTTTTATTGTGTAAATAATTCTCAATGTGTGAACTTTGTGATGTTTTAACTAAAAATAGTTTAACATGAATTTGAATTGAATTATTTTTAGCGACTATAAATGTCACTTGAATTAATATACCATACAAAATACGTGAATAGAAATACTAAAATTCAGACACTTTCCACTTCCACCATTTTAGGGGAAGATACCTGGGATATAACTTTGTTCAAACATATTGAGAAAGGTAGAAATGATTTGTTGTCCCCACACAAGCATGATTTCTACTTTATCTTCTTCGTTGAAAAAGGAGGAGGATACCACGATATTGATTTTGAAAGAGTAGACGTAGTAGATTACCAAGTGTTTTTCTTGAGACCCCAGCAAGTGCACTATTGGTTATTGGAGAATCATACTGTTGGATTTCAACTGATGTTCTCACCTACTATCTTACAATCTCTGAATACGACTTATAGTCCTTTAGCTTATTTTCAATTAGGAGCACCGAATCAGATGTTGCTAACGAAGGAGAGCTTTGAGAAGTATAAGGCAGATTTAGAGGAGTTAGAAGGACGATTAGCTAAGAATCAGATTATTGACCGAGAGATCGCTCTATTGTCGTTTCATTTATTGCTAAAACACTTACACAAGGATTATGTAGACTATCATGAGGGAGTGAATCCTCATAGTATAGATAAGAACATACTCCAGTTCGAAGAGTTGTTAGAAGTACACTTTAAAGAACAAAGTAGTGTGGCATTCTATGCTGAGCAATTAAAGATCACTCCGAATTATTTAAATATTCTTTGTAAAAAGGTATTGGGAACTAATGCGGGATCATTAATTCAGAATAGACTATTGCTAGAAGCAAAGAGGTTATTGACTACAACGAATATTTCGATTAAAGAGATTGCCTTTTCGTTGTCTTTTAATGATACGAGCTATTTTAATAATTTCTTCAAAAAACAATTGGGAGTAACACCTGGTGAGTTTAGATCGAGTTATAAAAATTCCAATAATCTATAAAAATATTACAACTTCCTTCCTATCAGTACTTCTATCTTTGTATTAGTAGTTATAAGTAACGAACTTAACCTATTAAAAACCAAGAGATATGAAAATGAGAAGAAGAATAGCTATATTACTTTTTATTGGCTTTATCGGAGGTGCGGCTATGGCTTGTAACTCGTCAGATGAAAGTTCAACCCATTCAAATGAAGTAGTAGATATGAAGGAAGTATCATTATTTACCGCGATTAAGAATAATAACCTTACTGCTGTGAAACAGCTTCTTGAAAGTAAGGTAGATATAGAACAGCGCAACGAAAAAGGAGAGACTCCTCTGATGTATGCTGTATATCAAAATCGCAATGCTATCGCAAAGATTTTAATGCAAGCAGGGGCAAATGTCAATGCCCAAGACAAGGTTCTTAATAGCCCTTTCTTATATGCAGGAGCAGAAGGTAATTTAGAAATAGTGCAAGAGGCGTTAAAATACGGTGCAGACTTTACTGTGTTTAACCGTTATAATGGTAGTGCGCTTATACCTGCGGCAGAAAAAGGTCATTTAGAAGTAGTAAAATTACTGGTTAACTATCCCAATTATCCTATCGATCATGTTAATAGACTAGGCTGGACAGCGCTTATGGAAGCGATAGTCCTTAGCAATGGCGGTGCTGTACATACTAGTATCGTAGATGAATTAATTAAGGGTGGTGTGAATGTGAATATTCCTGACGCTGATGGAATAACTCCATTACAACATGCTCAAAAGAGAAATTATACAGGAATGGTGAAGTTGTTAAAAGCAGCTGGTGCTAAATAAACTGTATATTCGATAGGTGTATAACAATAATAGGAAACAACAACATGATAAATAGAAAGCAATTTCTAGGATTAACAGCGGCGGCAGCTGGTGGATTATTTATTCCATCAGTAGGCTCGTCAGCGAAAGCAAGTACTGAAAGAAGTTCTGTTAAGGCAAATGTGTTCATTCTGCGCAATGTATTATTAGAAACTGGCTTTGAGTATAATGATAGAGGGGAAGTGTGGCGTACTAAGACAGCCTTATTTGATATACGCATTGCCAATGGAGTTATTGTTTCTATTGATAAGGTAGGAATGTCCGATACATCAGGTATTATCAGTGTAGATATGGATGGATTACTAATGTTGCCAGGATTTAGAGATATGCATATTCATATCGATAAAACGTTCTATGGAGAGCGCTGGTATGGTGATCCTAAACCTGGTCGATCTGTTAAAGATATGATCGATCTGGAAAGAAGAATATTACCTAATCTATTAGTTAAGTCAGTAGAAAAAGCGGAGATGGCGATAGACTTAATGAATAGTCAAGGAACTTATTTTGCAAGGTGTCAGACTAATATAGACCCGACTAGTGGACTGAAGAGCTTAGAGAATCTAAAAATAGCACTAGAGAATAAAAAAGAGGTGATGGGGAGTGAGATAGTTGCTTTTCCTCAGCATGGTATTTTATATTCTGATAGTGAGGCTCTGCTAAGAGAATCGGCTCAACTAGGGGTGGATTATATTGGAGGGCTTGACCCAACTACGGTAGATGGGAATATGGAGAAGTCTTTAGATATCATGATTCAAATCGCTTTAGATTATGACAAAGGAATAGATATCCATCTTCATGAAGGAGCTAAAACAGGCATTCCTGCTATCCAATATATTTTAAAACAAGTAGAAGCTAATAAAGCGTTACAAGGACGTACTTATATCAGTCATGGCTTCGCTCTAGGGCAGTCAGATGCTAAGGAATTAGAGGAGTTATGTACACAGATGAGTACTAATGGAGTAGGAGTGATCTCTACTGTACCACTAGGGCGCTCTATGATGCCTATACCTACATTCTATAAGCATAAGGTAAGTGTGATGACGGGTACAGATAGTATTATAGATCACTGGCAACCATTTGGGAACTGTGATATGCTAGAAAAAGCAAAGCACTGTGCCGAACTTTATGGATGGACAGATGAGTTAAGACTGAGTCGTGCCTTACAAATAGCGACTAAGGATCAGGTGCTACCATTGAATGAAGCAGGAGATCGCCAATGGCCAAAAGTAGGAGATTCAGCAGACCTTGTTTTCGTGAAGGCTAGTTGCTCTGCGGAGGCAGTGGCTCGTACTCCAGAGAGAGAAGCCACTTTCTATAAAGGAAAGAGAGTGTACTCAAGAAAAACTGTTTAGTAATCTAAACAATAAGAACGTTTTTTCATACCCAATTTTATATTTTTTTTTAAACATCAAAGACATTGCATTTATAGAGACCTGATATGGAAAGCCCAAAAATAACAGAAGGAAGTAGTATTTGATTTAGTGATAATAGTATTTTCTAAAGTTTACTCCTAAAGGTTGATATACTTGTATAAGCGTAAATGTTTTTGGAAGTACCCCCATTAGAGACTTGTCATTAGATGAGTCTCTAATTTTTTAGTGATGAGCATAAAAAAAGGAACAGTCACAGAACTGCTCCTTTTAAAGTACATTAATATATTTACGTTATATTATTTCTTGTAAACACTTTCTTTTTTGAAGTGAACAGTCAATAAGTAATAAACTACAGCTCTGTATTTATTTCTATTTGATTGACCATATTTATCCATAACAGCTTGGATACCTTTATCTAACTCTGGTCCATCTTTAAGACCTAACTTTTTAATTAAAAAGTTGTTTTTAACTGTAGCTAACTCAGACTCTGAAGAACCAGCAACGGTAGAAGAATCTTGGTTATAAATAGATGGTCCACATCCAATAGTTACAGCAGTTAATAAATCCATATTAGCTGTTACACCACACTTATCTTTTAAATCAGCAGCGTACTTTTGAATTAATTCGTCTCTTTTACTCATAATTTTCTTTTTTATTGAGTACAAGATACATAAAATTTCAATACGCAAGCATTAATCGCTGTTAAAATTACATATTGCGAAAATAGTTACTCAGTACTGTATTATTAACCTCAGTAGGAGTGAATACTTCTAGAATAGCAGGACCGTTATTATCTTCAAAAAACAATTGACATTGCTGTTCTAGTTCTTCTTTGTTAGTCGCTGTTTGATATTTAAAATTATACATCTTTGCTAAGTGCTCAGCTGTGTGATGATGGCTTGTCTCAAAGTAAGTATTAAATACAGGTGTTTCTTTATGTCCTGGCAAGATTCTGAAAATACCACCACCTCCATTGTTTAGCAATAGTATTTTAAAGTCTTTAGGAATATAGTTATTCCACAGTCCATTACTATCATAAAGAAAACCGATATCTCCTGTGATTAATAAGGTAGGCTTTTGGGTAGCTACAGCAGCCCCTATAGCCGTAGAAGTACTTCCATCTATTCCGCTAGTACCTCTGTTACAATAAACAGGGTTAGAAGTGTCTATTTTGATTAATTGAGCATAGCGTATTGCTGAGCTATTACTGATTTGCAATTGGGTTCCTTTTGGCAATTGAGCAAATAAGGTTTCGAATACACTTAAATCACTAAACGGTATTGTCTTTAAATATGCCTCATGCTTAGCTAGTCTAGCTGTGACAATGCTCTGCATCCAAGTGTAATAGTTAGATGTAGTATAGTGTTCTACGTTTTCTTTAATGGTTTGGAAGAAGTTCTCAGGCGTATCTAATACTGCTTTGTTAAGCGCATTATAAGTATCATAATGTCTTAGCGTATCAATATGCCAATGTTGAGTAGGTTTATACTTACGCAAGAATGCTTTGATTCTCTTACTAATCACCATTCCTCCAAAAGTAATTAAAAGATCAGGTTGAAAGGTTAAGAAATCTTCTTCAGAGAATGTGGTAATGATGCGATCGATATGTTCTACGCAGTGAGGGTGGTGCAGGTTAGAGGTAGTCTCTGTCATGATAATAACAGAAGGATCATTTGCTAACCAGTCTATCATCTCCTGACTTAGTGCATCAGGTGTATTAACACCTACAAGGATCAACTTCTTAGTTGCCTCTTTATAACTATCTATATATTGATCAAACTCTTTGAATTGGAGAGGTAGCGTCTCTAGGTTGATGATAGTAGGAGTAACTGTAAGTTCCTCTACAGTATTGTATAGCGGCTCTTCAAAAGGAGCATTGATATGCACAGGGCCTTTTTGGGCTATCGCTGTATTAATAGCATTGTTAATTAGAATATCATTTTCATTACTCGCCTCTTCTGTTAGATTAGCATTGTACACGATATGGTTCTCATATACATTGCGCTGTCTGATGGTCTGACCATCTCCTATATCAATCTTAGAGGAAGGTCTATCTGCAGAGATAATAACCATCGGTATCTGACTATAGAAGGCTTCTGCTACAGCTGGATAATAGTTAAGAAGGGCTGAACCAGACGTACAGACTAAGGCAATAGGAAACGCTGTCTGTTGAGCAATTCCCATACCAAAGAAGGCTGCACAGCGCTCATCTGCGAGACTGTAACACGTAAAAAAAGGATCACTAGCAAAGCCTATTGTTAATGGGGCATTGCGTGATCCTGGTGATATGATTATATGTTGAATATTCTTTGCTTTACAAATTTCAATAATACTTTGCGCTAGTTCTATTTGTGGATAGTTCATAATTTAAAAGTAAAACCCAAAGATACGAACAAACCCATTGTATTAAACCTCAAATCCGCAGAAAACATTTAATCGCTAATTGAAGCTATGTAAAGTAGAATTAATTCACAGTAAATGGTAGCTGAGGATTTAAGGTTAAATATGTAAAGTGACTTATTTTGCCTTAACCCAAGCTTTGATTTCTGGGTCATCTGGTAGTGTTCTAGGGTTGATTACTTTCACTAAATGACCAGTTTCGTCTATTAAGTACTTTTGGAAATTCCACTGTACTTCACTGTCTTCTAATCCATTCTTAGACTTTTTAGTTAAGAACTCATATATCGGTGCAATATCATCTCCTTTTACAGATATCTTATTCATCATTGGGAATGATACACCATAATTCTGCTCACAGAAAGTAGCGATTTCTTCATTGCTACCTGGTTCTTGAGATCCAAAGTTATTCGCAGGGAAACCAACGATGACGAAGTTGTCTCCTCCGAATTCATTATACATACTCTGAAGTTGTTTATACTGAGGAGTAAGACCGCATTCAGAAGCAGTATTTACAATCATGATTTTCTTTCCTTTTAAGGAAGCAAAGTCAAACTCTTCTCCATAAAGGTCAGTAACCTTAAATTGGTAAATTGTTTTTTTGTCTTTTGGGGTTTGTGTCATAATGCTTTTATTGGTATTAATATTAGTATGGTGTGTGTTTGCAAAAATGGGTGTAATGGCTAAGATAGCCGCCATAACGAATAACTTTTTCATAATGATGTGAGTTTTATTGAGGTGAAATTACAAAACTGTTTTTAATTCCCTACTTGTTTTAACGCTTAATTTGTTTTCTTTAGTATTTTAAACGCATCACATAGAGGTCTAAACCTTTTGCCCAATAATCTTCTTGAGTTTCTATCACTTCAAAATTGTGTTTTTCAAAAAAACGGTACACCACCTGAGAGGTACGCACTTGTATTGTTTTGATTCTATGATCAGGCTTTAGGAGGTTTAATCTGTGTTTTAAGAGTAGAGAACCTGCACCTTTTCGATGATAATCAGGATGTAAGAATCCCCAACTCAATGAAGCAAATTCCTTCTCGAAGTTTCTGTTAATACCTGCAGCACCTATAATCTTGTCATTGTCTAAGGCTACATAGTAGAGGTCTAGATACTGATCTAGGTATAGCGCTAGGTCATCTACTTCTTCTTGCGCAAAATAAGTAGGGACATTGAGTTGAAGGATATTGAGTAAGATTTGCTTGTCTTCTTGTTGATAAGGTCTGATTGTTATACTCATATGTTTAGTAATTAGTTGCTTTAGAGTGTTATTAGTGTGATTAATTTAAATTCAATAGGGATTAATAAGCTAAAAGTAATAAAAACTTAAAATATGGAGTATAAAAACTGCTTATTATAAGTATAAACTACTAACTTTGATAGTTTGCCAATATTGCAAATTATTAAAGCCAAAAACATATTTTATGAAATCAGTAGTCATTCAAGGAATCAAAGGATCTTTCCACCATGAAGCAGTTGGGAAGTTCTTTGGTTCAGAAGAAGTAGAGATAGTGGATAGTCCTACTTTTAATTCGTTAGTAAAACAGTTAGTCAATAAAGAAGTAGATTATGGCATGATGGCGATAGAGAACTCTATTGCAGGATCTATATTACCTAATTACTCGTTGTTAACTAAGAATGACTTGTATATTTGGGGAGAGATTGCTCTTCCTATTAGACATAATTTACTAGCCTTAAAAGGACAGACATTAGCGGATATCACAGAGGTGCGTACACACCCTATGGCCTTATTACAATGCGAGAACTTCTTAGATCAATATACTGATTGGAAGCGTCTAGCGATGGATGATACGGCTACATGCGCTAGAAATATCCAAGAGAAACAGTATAAAGGTGTTGCATCTATCGGATCTACATTAGCCGCAGAGATGTATGATCTAGAGATCTTAGCAGAGAATATCCATGACGTGTATGATAACTATACACGATTTTTCTTGTTAAGTAGAGAGCCTAAGAAAGTAGAAGGGTTTAATAAAGCTTCACTATATTTTTATACAGATCACCAAAAAGGAAGTCTAAATAGAGTATTAGAGATACTAGCTTCTCATGATTTAAACTTGAGTAAGATACAGTCTGTACCTCTGTCAGGAAGTGTGTTCCAGTACTCATTCCACGCAGGTGTTGTCTTAGTCAATGAAGATTATGACAAGTATTATAAGGCGATGGAAGAAGTAACTAAGGCTACTCGATACTTAAAGGTATTAGGAGAGTATAAACAAGATAAATTAGTCATACCAGACCACCAATAGCTACAATTTTAGTAGTATAAGTAAAAAAGCGTGAATGAGATTATTCACGCTTTTTCTTTACTGCTTAGAAACTAATAACAATCCTGCTCCGATAGGGAGGATGACTTTCTTAAACTTATTCTCATCTATTCCATTGATAAACTCTTCTACTTCTGCTTCATGTGAGATTACATTATCTACTACCAATAAGCTAGACTCAGTCTGATCTAATAGACGTTCTAGATCTTTCCAATATCCTGTATAATAACTTCTCTCTGCATCTAATAAGATAAGATCAAAATCAAGATTAGTGTCTGCTAGATATTGTCCTGCGTCATAGGTTAGCAATTCCACATAAGACTGTAGGTTAAATTGTTTTAGGTTTTCAAATGCCTTATTTGTACGTTCCCTTTCGATATCTATAGAGATAATTTCTCCTTGATGGTGAGATACAGCTTCGGCTAACCATATTGTTGAAAACCCATTAGAAGTACCTAGTTCCAGTATTCTCTTAGCTTGTTTTGTTTTGACTAATAGCGAAAGGAACTCTGCAGACTCAGGTTCTATATTGCGCCACTTATCTAATCGATCTGTTTTTTGAGCATCTTCTTTTTTAAAAGTGTCATAAAGAGCTAAGAATGCTTTTTTTAATTCAATATTCATACTGAAGGGATTTTTATCTGATTCTGAACAACTAATTTACAGAATATACGTTAGTATAGTAAGTAATTAAAGTAGTATTTTTGAGTAATAAATAGTTAAAATAGAGTACATTTATCTCTATTGGTCTATATAACAGAATAGTATGAGAATTTTTTTGATGGTTTTACTGTGTAGTTTAAGTATAACTGTACAAGCAAAAAAGAAACCAAGCTTAAAACGAGCAGACAAATATTATAAGAATACCGAGTATGCTAAGGCGGCTGACGAATATAAAAGACTTATATTAGGACGTCGTACAGCTGATTATATTTATTTGCAATTAGCAGATTGTTATGATAGGTTAAATCAAGATATTGAAGCATCTAGGTATTATGGTAAAGCAATCGCTCAAAACGACTCTACACTTAAGCCAGATATCTATTATAAGTATGCTAAAGTGATGGAGAAGAATGGACGTTATGAAGCAGCCAAAGATATGATGCAACAATTCGTTCGTAGAGCACCTCAAGATGCAAGAGCAAAAGACTTTCTAGCCAAACCAGATGCACATAAGGACTTAGTTGACAGATATCCTACTTATATGTTTCAGGAGTCAGGCCTTAATCATTTAGAATATGACGATTTTGGAGCATGGTTAAATCCTGGTGATACACTGTACTTCGCGTCAAATAGAACGAAGCACGAAAAGAAAATACCTAGAAAGATATTTGAAGTAAGAGATAAATGGCAACGCAAGCCTAACTATGATCTTTATACTGCTGAGTTTAAGGGAAAAGATGAACCTATAAAAGGGGTGACGCGTATTAAAGGGCGTGTCAACAGAAGGTTTAATGATGGACCTAGTGTGATCTCTGCTAATGGACAACGTATTTATTTCGCTTCAGAAGCCTATAGAAACAGGAAGTTTAGAAAGAATGATAACGTTAAGCATAGAGATCATTTAATGAGTCTATTCTACGCTAAAAAGAAGAAAAAGAAGTGGAAGAGAGTAAAGCCACTGCGCTTTACCCGTGCAGGCTTTATGTATACGAGCCCAGCATTATCGCCTGATGGCAAATTCTTATACTTTGCCTCTAATATGCCAGGAAGTTATGGAGAATTAGACATATGGCGTGTAGCCCTATTAGAAGATGATGAGTTCGGAAAACCAGAGAACCTTGGGCCAGTGATTAATTCAGGAACTCGTAATGATTATCCTTTCGTTTCGTCAGACAATAAGTTATACTTTAGTTCTGATCGATGGGGAGGATATGGAGGAATGGATGTGTATGTATCAGATTTAAATAATCTATCTAATGCACCTACTAATCTTGGAGAACCTATTAACACAGCTAAGAACGATTTCGCTTTTAGCTTTTATCCCGATAAGAATATGGGATTATTCTCTTCTGATAGAATAGGTCGTACAGATATATATAAGGCATTCCCGCTGTGCTTTGTAGAGTTTAGAACTATGCTTAAAAACAAGAGCTTTAATACTCCTGTAGCTGATGCTAAAGTAGAGTTTATCAATACTAGGCGTAGAGTAGAAGATCATGGCGTATCTAGTAGAAGTGGGATGGCTAGAGGAGAAGTGAAGTGTAGCGAGACTTATAAGATTAAGGTCTCTCACCCAGATTATTTAGATGAAATCATTGATATCACAGTCAATGCTGAAGAAGGGGTACAGGAGATAGACGTATTCTTAAGGCCTCTAGAAGAACTCGTAATAGGGAAAGACAAAATCGAATTAGGAGATATCCAATTTGCCTTTAATCAGACCGAAATTACAGAGAATAGTAAGATAGAATTAGATAAGCTAGTAAAAGTGATGAAGCGCTACCCTAGTATGCGAGTTAAAATTAACTCACACTCTGACAGTAAAGGAAATCCAGCTTATAACTTAAAATTGTCAAATGATAGAGCGAAGGCTACACTTGACTATATTGTATCACAAGGTATAGAAAGTAGTAGGTTAGAATCTCAGGGATATGGATCACAAGAGCTAAAAGTAGAATGTGAACCATGTAGTGAATGGGAAGACGCACAGAATAGACGATCAGAGTTTATTATCCTTCAAAGATAATATATGAGTATAAAAATAGTAAAGGCAGTGAGTTATCTCACTGCCTTTTTCTATTAATAGAACTCTTTATTTATCATAAAAACGGAATGTAATGAACTTTATTCTTATTTATCAGATGATTTAGTTGTTGTATTTAGCTAATAAAGGTTATTATGTTAAGTTAATTAATTGTTAAATAACATTTGTGCTCTTATCACCATTAGCGATTTAAGAAAAATTAGAAGTAGAATGTATAGACTGTTTATTATAGAATAAGTCAATAGTGTTTTTGTAGATTAGTTATTAGATGAGTAGTATGTTAACTATTTTGTTTGTTAAATGTGAAGAGATGTAGGGTGGTAGAGACAAGTGCTAGTTTAATGATTTTATGAGGAGTGAACTTATTATGGTTATTATCTACATTAGGTGATTGAGGTAAAAAAGCCAGTATTTACAGGGGTTTGTATAGTATAAAAACATGTTTACATTTGCTCAGTACAAAAAACATAACAACAAAATAGTTGATACATAATGATTGGTTAAACAAGTTTTATAGATAGCTCTTTTATTGTTTTTACAATAATTTTTTCATAGTTAAAAGGAGTGTCAGCTCTAGCCAAGTTAGCTTCAGTTTAATTGATTTGTATTATGTTTCAAGGAGTCTTTATCGTGTTTTCGTCATCTCCATATCGATTAGAATATGGTTATAAAGACTGAGAAAGACTCTTATAATTTTCATTCCCTCCTAAGCTTAGTTTTTTAAAAATATTGCTTGTGAAAAAGAACTTGAATTGAGTTTAAGGAGGGATTGTTTTAATGATTTGATTAAAAGTGAGTGTTAATTAAGAAAGGATTTAGTGAAATCCAAATAAGGTGTTTTTCAAAAATTGTTTTATAGGGAATGAGAGGTAGAGGCACCTCTCTTTTTCTTACTTAGCACTTAAATACAGAAATACCAACCACCAAAAATTATTGTTGTTCTGATAGTAACAAAAAAGCCTATTGAGTATTCAAATAGGCTTTTTGTTTTATCGCGTTTGGCTCTCTATTAGAAGGTCGGTTAACATTGACATTTTCTTTTTGTAGACTTCTGAGATATCATTGTCTTCATATAAGTCAGAGTTGCTAATCGGGATAGAATAAGGCAAAGACCATGCTCTAAGTGCTTTTGCGATATTGTCTAGAGCTTGTATACCTTGCATAGCTTGGTTACCAGCTGACCAACATGTAAATCCTACTATTTTATTTGTCAAATAAGCAGGGTGGTCTTTAGCTGTTATTTCTAACCAATCGATAGCATTCTTCATTACTCCAGTAAGGCTACCATGGTAGAGTGGAGTAAGCCAAATCATCACATCTGCTTCTCTAAAAGCATCTGCAAAGGTCATTACGTCTGCTGGGACGTTATCCATTAATTTAGCTTGAAATATAGGAATTTGAAAATCTGATAAGTGAACCTGTCGAACTTCAATATTAGAATTTATGAACTGATCTGCATAATACTGTGCAATGCGTCGCGATGTACGGAATGCTTCTTCGTCTAAAGAACCATTAAAAATTAAAGCTTTCATAAAACTAAATTGTTATTAATCCACTAAGGTAAAGAATTTATCAATTGTAAAGCGTTTATAAGCTTATCTTAATTTTTATTTAACCCTCATTAGAAAGCTGAGAATATTGAGACTGTATTCTGTTTAGGTTGATTTATAGTTAGTTGTATAAAAAAACCTGTGAAGTATAATTTCACAGGTTTTAGATATTTTCATGACTGTATTCTGTTACAGTCTTGTGTTTTATAAAGAGTTTTTCTTTGCTAAGTCAAACTTCATAATCACCTTATTGTTTTGTAAGATATTTAGAGTCTGATCTGTAATTTCGAATGGGTAAGTAGAATTGTCAAAGTATTTTAAGAACTCGTCTTTGCTACTGTTACCACATGATTTAGTAGTATCCGATTGAAGTTCAAACAAAGTGACTGTACTCGTTTTTGTATTAATAGCAAATGGAGCTTCGAATAAAGCACATCCGTTATTTCCTTTCACTAAGTAATTGTGAAAGTCAAAAGTAATCCATTGTCTATAAGGTCTTTTTTCACCACCATCTAGCTCTACTAGTTTCCAGTCATAACGACGTACATCTTTAGCTACTTTATCTAACTTCTCATCAGCGAATACGTACTCGATTCTATCTTTAGTCATTAGGTATAATAAACCTTCTTTTTCATTAAAGGTAATTGTACCATTAGAAATACGCTTTAAGAACTTGTTCTCATCATACTTAACGTCTGTAGCACATTCTTTGTTCGTTTTAGAATCAAAACGAGTCGTCAGATGTGTACCTTTTGAGTTAACAGAAGTTTTCGTTACAGGAATTTCAAACACATTACATCCAGCAAATCCAGTGATAGTAGATCCATATTCACGATTAAGCATGATATGTTTATCTGTAGGAGTTAGTGTCCCAGGTTTGCTATTGTCTTGTAATACCCATCTCACATTCCATATACCATCTGGTGCTAATGGATGTCTTTCTTGAGAATCGAAAAAACCTTGTTGTGCAAAAGTTACTAAGCTTGTTAAACAAAGAAATAAACTAGTAGCGTATTTTTTCATAATAAATATTAAAATAATTCTAAATATATGTGATGCATTTACCCTCTTTTTGTTAACTATTTAATTATAATAGATTGATTATTATGTGTTTAGTTTTTTTAGAAGTATCTGTAAATGATTGCGAAAAGATAGTAATTCCTATTTAATAACACAATTTATAAGAGATATATTATTGATAACTTAATATAAATCAATAAGTGATATAGATAATAAGGAGTTGTATTTCTTTTTTTGCGTATTTTAAAAGATTATAGGGATTGTGTTTTACTCTTTAGGCATGAAACCAAACATGAGTACTAACTTTTCGTCTTGATAGAAATTTAGTGTTTGTTCAGCGATATCATAGCGATATGTTTTATCTGTGAAGTATCTCCCGTATCTCTCTTTTGTTTTACGACTTGCTCTATTTTTAGCATGATAAGGAATTTCGAAACTTTTGAAATAAAAAGTATCTTGATCAAAATAGAAATCAAACTTCACCTCAAAAGGGATATTATCTATCGTACCTGTCATGGTTTTGTTTTCAAAATCAAAAGAAGTAATCATCTTAGGTAGATTATCTGAATCTCTATTTAAAGCAATTAGTCCCCAGTTAAATCTAGAGACGAACTTACACATACGGTCAAAAGCTGTGTTATAGAACACATATTTAGTCTCTGTACCTTTTTTAAGCATTAAGACATCCGTTGTACTACTCACAGTGATAGCACTAGACTCTAAAACGCGAAAGAACTCTAAGTCTTCTTGTGTCCAATTAACTGTTGTAGGAGTAGATAAGAACTCTGTTTTATCAGTTAGTAAGACATATTCTGTAATGTTATCTTTGATTTGCTGAGCAGGTATTCGAGCGTAGATTGTTTTCTTCTGATCTTGATTAATCGGTTTGTTGGCTAATGCTACTTCTAGAGCACCATCAGTCCATTGTAGAATTAGGTTTTTCTCTTTGTCCTGTATGACCCACTGTTCTTTTTGTATTTGTTTATTTGTCAAAGGAAGAGGGTCTTCTATCTTCTGAGCATGCAGTGCTAGAGATAGGGTTAAAGTAATGAATAGTATGAATTTAGACTTGATCATGAGCAATAGAATTTTTAATCTTTATCCAAAGATATCAATATGATTTAGAAAGCATCCTTTGATTAACTACATTTTTTTAGAAGATATATGTTTAATAAATTGGTGACAAATGATATTTAATTGTAAATTTACCCCCCAAACACAACTCTTTTATATATGAATCCAAAAGTATTACTTACTTCAAAAGAGATTGATATCATTCTACACCGTTTGGCTTGTCAATTAGTAGAAAAACATCTTGATTTTTCTAATACCCTTCTTATTGGTATTCAACCGCGTGGTAAATTTTTAGCAGAACGCATTAAAAGCATCCTTAAGACTGAATATGGTATATCTGAAGTGCCTTTAGGTTTTTTAGACATTACTTTCTTTAGAGATGACTTTAGAAGACATCAAAAAACTCTTGAAGCGAATAAAACACAAATAGACTTCTTAGTAGAAGATAAGAAAGTCGTATTTATAGATGATGTGCTTTATACAGGACGTAGTATACGTGCCGCACTGACAGCTATACAGTCTTTTGGCCGTCCAGCAGAGATAGAACTATTGGTATTAATAGATCGTCGTTTTAGTCGTCACTTACCGATACAGCCTGATTATAGAGGAAGACAAGTAGATGCCTTTGACGAGGAGACTATCCGTGTACACTGGTCTGAACATGAACAGGAAGATGCAGTCTTTCTAGAAGAAACTGAAAAAAACTAACTACCTAAATCTACTCATAGAAGTACAATGAAAGAATTAAGCGTAAATCACCTTTTAGGAATTAAGTATATCAATAAACATGATATTGATTTAATTTTCGAAACAGCTGATCACTTTAAGGAAGTAATTAATCGTCCGATTAAGAAAGTTCCTTCTCTACGAGATATTACCATAGCAAATATCTTCTTTGAAAACAGTACTCGTACTAAACTATCTTTCGAATTAGCACAAAAACGTTTATCTGCAGATGTAATTAGTTTTTCTGCTGCTCAGTCTTCAGTGAAGAAAGGAGAAACACTAATCGATACAGTTAATAATATCTTAGCCATGAAGGTAGATATGGTAGTGATGCGTCACAGTGATGCAGGAGCTGCTCATTTCTTATCTAAGAACGTAAGCGCAAGTATCATTAATGCAGGAGATGGGGCACATGAGCACCCAACACAGGCGTTATTAGACAGTTATTCTATCCGCGAAAAGTTAGGGGATGTAGCAGGTAAGAAAGTAGTTATCGTAGGAGATATTCTACATTCACGTGTAGCATTGTCTAATATTTTTGCTTTGCAGATGCAAGGAGCTGAGGTTAGAGTATGTGGACCTAAGACCTTAATCCCTAAGTATATCGAGAGTTTAGGAGTGAAGGTAGAGTCTAATCTAAGAAAAGCTCTAGAATGGTGTGATGTAGCGAATATGCTTCGCGTTCAGAATGAGCGTTTAGATTTTAGCTATTTCCCTAATACGAGAGAGTATTCTCAACAGTTTGGGTTGACTAAAGAGATCTTAGATTCATTAGATAAAGAAATCGTAGTCATGCATCCAGGGCCTATTAACAGAGGAGTAGAGATTACTTCTGATGTAGCTGATTCACAACAGTCAGTGATCTTAGACCAGGTAGAGAATGGAGTAGCAGTACGTATGGCTGTAACCTATCTATTAGCTTCAAAAATTAAATAATTCAAGCCAGCCATTTTGTTGGCTTATTTTATATCTATAGAACACGAAATGTAGTAGTACATTTCGTGTTTTTTATTCAATATTATTAAATAAAAAACTCTCCGTTAACTTAATAACGGAGAGTTTAGGGGGTTAGGTAAATTGGGTGTTAAATCGATTTATTTTTTCTCTATTGACATATTAGGGTTTAATCTAATTTCAAAAGCACAATCTTTAACTGTTATTGTAAAGAAATCAGAGACTCCACTACAGCCTTGATTATTAAATACAGCATAACGGAGTTTTAGACCGTTTAAAGATTTACTAGCATTTTTAAATCTTAATTGTTTCGTATTGAAGTCATATCTTACTTGTTCATTAGGAAAAGAATTATCTTCTAATGGATATTCTCTATTATCACCAGGTAAAGTGTAATAGAAGCCATGATTCGTTGCGTCAGAAGAAGTACGCATTTGTAATGTATAACTATCTCCTGTACAAATAGAAATTGGACCTACTTGATTTTCTATAGTAGGTAGTTTAGTAATTACTATTCTAAAAGACTTCTTAGGACCTACACATAGTGCTCCATTTACATAACTTCCCTCTGCTACCCAATATGTATATGTTCCAGGTGTAGTTGGTTTTGGTGCGCTAGTTAGGGGAGTACTATCTGTACTATTATTATAATAGTATAAAGAAACTCCACTTGTAGATGGACGGTGATTATTATAGTCTAAAGGGTACCTTTCACAAGCGCTTATATCACTTGCTATTGGAGAACTTGTTATTGATCTTGAAACAGCTGAAAGTCTGAGATAACAATACTCACTACTCCCTGGTAAGATTGCATAATAAGGTGTTCCTGAAGCAGTAGCACTAAAATCACCTGTTACTAATGTCTGTAAATAATTACTTGTACCTGGTGCAGAACGATAGAATTTTGTTCCAAGAGGATATGCATTAACTATGTCTGAACGTCTAATACTAGTAGTACAAGAGGCTTCAAAAATTCTTACCCCATTAGACACATCTGAACAATAAGAAGCATTTATTCTTAAATTAAAACTACTTTCATCTCGCGCTCCCGCACAATATCCTGGAGTTTTTACTAATGGTGTATCTAAATTTGTTCCTGTAACTCTACCTCTTCCTGTTACAGATCCATTTACTTCAATATTAGTTTGACAAGCTGGATTGTATGCAGAGGATACTAGACTACAGTCTAGTGCTCTTAAATTATAGGTCAAACTTCCTAATATGGTTGTGTTGTTTGCTGATGTTGGTACATCCCCATTAAAGTTCCATACTAGTGTTCCCCCAGGAGTATTAGTTGAAGTAGCACCAGCTGCGGCACCGCTAGGAGGAACCCAGGTAACTGCTCCTTTAACCACTTTACTTTGATCAATGCTACTACCAGCATAGTATACAGTATTAGGTAGAGGAATTTCTATTTTTCCATTACCTATAGCTTCTGATCCCATATTGCGTAAAGTAGTGTTAAACTGTATAGTTTGTCCTGCAGATACAGTACTATTATCTACTACTCCTGAAGTTGTGATTTTATTTTCAGCAATAATATCGCTGACATAGGTATCTACACCAAAGACAAGAGTATGTATGTTAAGTCCATCACTGACTGTTCCAGCTCTAAATTTAGTACTTGTATCTCCATTTTTAATTAAGCGATTATTGTCGTTAGGAAGAGTGAATTTACCAATGTCAATCCCCATATTATCGACTAATTTTCGATTTCTATTATAGTCATTAGGTGTGATGGTGGAATTGAAAAAGTTGTCTACACTATTTGCTGAATGGCTTAGTTTGACCCAATCATTTTTATTTGCATTTAAAATAGCAAGATAGTCAGTAACAGCAAGCCTATCTCCTTCCATAGCCATATAACCAAGATTGATATTAACATTGCCAACAGGAGGAGTACGAAACCCAGAAATATCAATATCAAATGTAGTATTAAGATTAATAGCAGCAAGCCCATCATAAACAGTAATTTCCTTCCAAGTCATAGTTGTGTTTCGATAAACAATAACCATTGCCCAACCACTTACCTTCTGTTGGTTTACAGCTAGCTCACTAGCTATATCAGCTACATAATAATTACCAGTTCCATTTGATTTTACATAGCTCGTTACATCTGCATAACCACCATAGTAGATAGAAGTGTGTTCAGGAAACAGGGCATCAGCAGTAAAGGTCGTATAAGATGAATTTCTTTCATGTTTTAGTTTTATTTTATTTCTATATAGTGTTTTTCCATTGATGACAAAGGAACCAGCAGCATTATGTGGTACTGTACCCACCCAATACAATCCAGCAAATACAATATCAGAACAACTCTCTAACCTTAACTCGGCCATAGAGGAGTTAACAGTAATTGGGTCATTATCGATATCAATATATTCTGTAGGTTGTATATTATCTCTTGTAGGATCATAATTTTTAGGATAATGGTTTGTATTCCCAATCATCTTAAAATCTCCTTGTAGTTTATATGTAGATACTCCTTTATACTGACCTGTAGTTTGTGTGGATTTTCTTGCTGAAAAAGGTATAAAAATTTGCCCCAGAACTTCACTAGTACTGATAGATAATAAGATTAAGAGTATGAGGAGAGGTTTTAACCTTTTAAGTATACTTATATATTTCATAATTCAAATGATTTAAATCTATAATACAATTTTTTCATTATTACTGTATTAAAAGTAGTAAATAGTAAGTATTTCCTATTTTGTTTGTAGTACTACTGTAATGAATGTACTACCTGTTACATTAGGACTAGAAGATATACTATAAGTCATAACTCCATAAGGGTCAACAGCAATATTTGAAAACACAGCAGGATCCGCATAGATTATAAAATAATTAAGTTCTGTTGCATTATATACAGGTAGTGATGCGGCACTATTGCTCTTAGCTCTAGGGTTTTTGTATTGCGTACTATATAGATTATAAATGTTTAGTGATTGATTAGTAGCTCCAGGTGTTACTGTAATGTTTACTGGAGGAAGATAGAAATAACTTGGATTCACCGCATTTGTTTGTCTTAAAGCTCCAGTGCTAGCATCTACCATTACGACATTATCTGTTTTGTTATTAGCCGTAGGTAATCCTGTTACCATTAATTGATTTGAAGAACTTGTAGTAATAGTAGTAGGTTTAGCTAATGTTCCCCCTAGCTCAATATAGCTACCATTTTTAGTAAGACCATTATGAGCAGCAATAATATTTCCTAAGTTTGCTCTAGGTTCCCATTGAGCCACTCCCGCAGCAGTAGTAGTTAATACTCTGTCTGCCCCACCATCGGCTATTTTACCTACTGTAACTGCTTTATTAGCTAAATTACCTGTTTCGATAGTTGTGGCAGCAATTTTACCACCTGTAATAGAGGCATTTTTAATGCTTAATGTTGTAGCTGCTAATACAGCGTTAGGAGCAGAATTCGTACCAGTAGCAGCATCTCCTACCACGATTATTCCATCTGTTGTTAAATTTGCTTTAGCTACTGCTAAATTAGCTCTAGGCTCCCACTGAGCCACTCCCGCAGCAGTAGTTGTTAATACTCTATCTGCGCCACCATCTGCTATTTTACCTACTGTTATTGCTTTGTTTGCTATTTGTGTTCCTGTAATAGAAGCATTTCTTATACTTAATTCCATAGGGGCTAATAAAGGAAAATGACCAGATGTATTAGCACCACTATCACCTTTACCTACGACAATGATGTTATCAGTAGTTAAATTTCCTTTTACAAACCATTGAGGGTTACCTTTTGTATCCGTTGACAAAACAGAATTAAAGTCACTAGCCTCTACAATAGCTAAATGATTAGCAGTTAAAGTTCTATTTGCAATTTTTCCACCTGTAATAGAGGCATTTTTAATGCTTAATGTTGTAGCTGCTAATACAGCGTTAGGAGCAGAATTCGTACCAGTAGCAGCATCTCCTACCACGATTATTCCATCAGTTGATAAGTTCGCTTTAGCTACAGCTAAGTTTGCTCTAGGTTCCCATTGAGCCACTCCCGCAGCAGTAGTCGTTAATACTCTGTCTGCCCCACCATCTGCTATTTTTCCAACCGTAACTGCTTTATCAACTAAGTTGCCTGTAGCGATAGTTGTAGGTGCAATTTTACCACCTGTAATCGAACCATTCTTAATACTTAAAGTAGTAGCTGCTAATACAGCGTTAGGAGCAGAATTCGTACCAGTAGCAGCATCTCCTA